>RGAX01000115.1 GCA_009919985.1 Opitutaceae bacterium | reverse complement strand
CGCCGGGCGGACGACTAGTCTATTCGACTTGCTCAATTGATCCCGAGGAGAACGAGAGCGTCGTGAAAACCTTTTTCGATAGCCGCGCGGGCGGACCGTTTACGCTCGAAGCCAAGAGTCTTAGTCAGCCGTGGGTGAGCGGACACGACGGCGCGGGTGCGTTCCTGTTGCGCAAGAAACTTTGAGCGCAGGTTTTTTTAGCGCTGGGGTGTTGCGGGCCTAGTGCGTCCGTCGCACCACGGCAACCTTATGGCACGAGTTCGAAGACGGGTAGGCGTTTCTCGGTTTCGCGCGTGCCGTTTAGAAACGTGAAGGTGATCTCGCGGGCTTCGGCTACCAGGCGCGAGTAGCGGCGAAAATCCCAGCGCGCGACCGGCTCGCCGTTGATGCGGGTGATGAGATCGCCGCGCTCGACGGCGGCGTTAGCGGCGGCCGAACCGGGTACTACGCCGGCTACGCGCCAATACGCGGGAGTCTTGGAGAAGCTCAGGCCGGGGCTGCGGCGCGGCTCCGTTGCGATGGGAGCTGGGGAATCGCGGTAAAAAGTGACGCGGTCGCGCTCTTGGTCGAAGGTGACGGAAAAGTTTTGGAGCACGGCGCCACCGATAGCGGAGAGTTCATCGGAGAGTTCGATGATGGGCGTGGGCAGGAGGTAATCGGCGAGGTTTAACGACTCGGCTAATCGGCCGATACTTTGTGGGCGGTCGCCGGTGAGCGTGCTCACGGTGCTGCCCTGGCGGGGGCCGTAGGTAAAGTGCGGCGAGAGTCCGACGGGATTGAGGCTGAGGGCGGCGTCGCTACCGCTGTCCAGCAGCGCTACTAAGGGCTGATCGCCGAGGCGCACGGAGATGAGCGGGGTTTTGTTGGCGTTGTTAAAGGGGACGGCTGCACCGGGGATCAGCGGGTTGCCTCGGGCGGGGGCGAGCACGATGCGGTCGCGCGGGTAATCGAGGGTGAGAAGCGTTTCGCGGAAAAGCGGGAAGCCTAAAATGCCGTCGATTTTTACGCCGAGATGTGCGGAGAGGGCGGCGCAATCGTAGATGCGCGCGGAAATATTTTCGAAGCGGGCCTCTCCGAGCTCAAGCCGCCGGATCGTGGTCGCAGGCAGAGCGAGCGTCTGGCCGTCGGCCGAGATGATAGTGACGAGGGCGACGGGGGTGGCCGGGTCGGGTTTATAGCCGTAGCGTTGAGCGAATTCGGGGGTGACCAGCGTGGTGTTGGCTCCGGTGTCGATGAGGAAGTGCCATGGGCCGCCGCGGTCCCATTTGCTCTCGATGAGTAGAAACGTGCCGAGACGTTGAGCGGGAAGTACGATGAGCGGGGAGCCGAGCGTGGTGCGACCGGGGCGCGCGGCTTCTCGGCGAAAGGAGAAGCAGCCCGCGAGTTGAGCGCAGGCCAGCGCGGCCAAGGCGAATGCGAGAGGACGCCGCCAGTTCATTTTTTATTTTGCCGGTTGCGGCAGCGTGCGGCTCAGAGCGAAGGCGCCCAGGGCGAGGGCGGCGCCAGCGAGGAAGACGCTGCGTGAGCCGTAGAGCCAAAAGGCTGCACCGGCGAGCACGGGCGTGATCGCCCGAGCGAGCGAACCTAGGGAGCGAAAGATACCGAGGACACGTCCCTGTTCTTGTGGGCCACAATAAAGTGAGATGAGGCCGGTGCTGGCGGGGTTGACGAGGCCGGAGCCGGCGGCGAGCAAGGCAAGTCCCGTGTAAAGCAGCCAAGGTTGTTGGGCAAAGCCGACGGCGACGAGTCCTAGCGTCGAAAGGATGAGGCCGGAGCCGAGCACGCGGATCTCGTCGACGCGGGCGAGTAATTTACGAACGATGAAACCTTGGGTAATGATCGAGCAAACGCCGAGAAAGCCGAGCAGGTAACCGTTGTCACGGGCCGTGTAACCGAAGCGCTCGGCGGCGAGAAAGGTGAGAGACGCTTCCATCGCGACGAAGGCGAGTGCGTAAGTGAAGGCGACAAGGTTGGTGCGGCGCAGGGCGGCGTTATTGAGACCGAAGATGGCGGCAATGGGGTTGCGGATGCGCGGGTCACGGGCTTCGGCGCGAGCAGCGGGCGTAAGGGTTTCGTTGAAGCGGCGGTAAATCCACGCTAGGTTGACTAAGCACAGAGCGAAAGAAATCAGCGCGGGCACGGAGAACGGATTGAAACCGAAACGCGCGAGGGCTGGATACGTTTCTAGGAGGTTCCATTGTGCGGTGAGAGCGCCGATCATCGGGCCGGTGACTAGGCCGAGGCCAAACGCGGCGCCCACGATGCCCATGGCTTTGGAGCGCTCGGCGCGCGAAGTAACATCGGCCACGGCGGCGGTGGCGACGGAGAGATTGCCGGAGAAGGCGCCGCTCACGATGCGTGAAAGTAAGAACGCCCAAAACGAGCCGCTGATGACCCAGAGCAGGTAACCGAAAGCGGTGCCAGCGACGGTAAGCAGTAGCACGGGCCGACGACCGCGTTTATCGGAAATTGCACCCCAGAACGGCGCGAAGATAAATTGGAGAATCGAGAAAAAGGAACTGAGCACGCCGCCGAATAGGACGGTGGCGAAGGCATTATCGTGGCCGAGGCTGCGAGCGATGGCGTCGGTTTGAGCAAGGAGCCAGCCGAGGACACCGCTGCGGCCATCGGTGCCGAGGTAGTGGCCGAGTAGATCGGGACCGAGGGGGAAGATGATCGAGAAACCGATCAGATCGATGTACAGCGTGAGAAAAATGACGCCCAGAGATAGGGCGCGCTTGGGTGGCGTCGGTTCGGACGTGGTACTGGCGGAGGCGTGGGACACGGCGGACAAAAAAGGGAGTCGTTACCTGTGGAGGATTCACCTGAATTGCAGGCGGCGCAAGGGGAACTTCCGCGCGTGGCGGATCAGTCGAGTAGGCGTCGGGCGGCGTGCTCGAAATCGCAAATTTCAAACGGTTTGGGCAGGTAGGCGAGCGGACCGCCGCCGGCGTGACGGGTGAGTAACCCATCTTCGTTGAAGCCACTGATAATCAAGACGCGCACGCTGGGCCTAAGTTTGCGCAACTCCACGAGGGTGGCTTCGCCGTTGAGACCGGGCATGAGCATATCCAGGACAACCAAGTCGAAGCCATTGGCGGCGGCGCGCCAGGCCTCGAGGCCGCTGTGGCCGTCGCTGGCGGAGGTTACAGCGAGGCCTAAGGAGCGTAAAATGGCCGTGATGACGAGCCGCACGGAGTTGTCGTCGTCGATAACAAGGGCCGTGCCTGGGTGGCACCAAGGTGCGTCGGTGCCGCTATTTTTTTGGGTGGCGGAACGAGCGGTGATGGCGGGGAGCAGAAGGCGGAAGGTGGTGCCAGAGCCGGGCGGGACCCTGCGGCTTTTCTTAGAGTACGTAGGGCAAGGGGAAGCGGCCCATGAGGGCGGCGACGCGGACTTTGGCGGCGGCGAGAGCATCGGCTTGTGTTTTTGTTGCAAGTGATGTGGGCCAGATCGAGGGTCTCTTGGGCTTTCTTGGCGGTGAGCTCGGGGAGGTTGCCGCGCAGATCAATGAGGAAGAGGTGGTTGTCGGTACCGCCGGTGAGAATTTTATAACCGCGTTGGGCCATGGCGGCAGCGAGGGCGCGGGAGTTTTTCACGACCTGTTCGGAGTAGGTCTTGAAGTCGGACTTGAGGCATTCGCCGAAGCACACGGCTTTGGCGGCGATGACGTGCATGAGCGGGCCGCCTTGGGTGCCGGGGAACACGGCGGAGTCGATGGCTTTGGCGTGGGCGGCACGGCAGAGGATGAGACCGCCACGGGGTCCACGGAGGGTTTTGTGCGTGGTGGTGGTGACGAAGTCGGCGTGGGGGACGGGCGAGGGATGAACGCCGGCGGCGACGAGGCCAGAGATGTGGGCGATGTCGGCGAAGAGATAGGCGCCGACGCTGCGGGCGATCTCGCCCATGCGGGCGAAGTCAATGACGCGTGAGTAGGCGCTAGCGCCGACGGTGATCATCTTGGGCTTTTCGCGTAAAGCGACGGCGGCGAGTTCGTCGTAGTCGATTAGGCCGTTGTCTTCGCGGACGCCGTACTGGGAGAAGTTATACAGTTTGCCCGAGAAATTGGCGGGGTTGCCGTGGGTGAGGTGGCCGCCGTGGCTTAGATTCATACCGAGGAGCTTGTCACCGGGTTGGAGGACGGCGGCGTAGACGGCGGTGTTGGCTTGGGCGCCGGAGTGGGGTTGGACGTTGGCGTGATCGGCGCCGAAGAGTTGTTTGGCGCGGTCGATGGCGAGTTGCTCGACTTGGTCGACGAATTCGCAGCCGCCGTACCAGCGTTTCGCGGGGTAGCCCTCGGCGTATTTGTTGGTGAGGACGCTGCCCTGCGCCTGCATGACGGCGGGGTAGGTGAAATTTTCCGAGGCGATGAGCTCGATGTGGCTTTGTTGGCGGGAGAACTCGGCGGCGATAGCGGAGTAAACAGCGGGATCGAGTTGGGCGAGAGGAGCGGCGTTGAGCATGGCGAAAAAAAAGAGTGAAGTTACGCTCGCGCAAGGTGGCGCAGAGGCAAAGATTTTTTACAAGAAAGGCGTAAACTGGATTAGCGAGCAGTGCTGATTTGAGTTTTAAGGAATTCGATGAGGCTCGGGATTGCTTCGACCATCTCATCGCGGGTGGCTTCGTAGACTTTGAGTGAACCGCCAAAGGGATCACCGATTTCTTTAGCGTGGGGGGCGGGCATGAATTCGCGAAAAAGATAAACGTTACGCGGCACGGGGTTGATCGCGTATTCCAAGGAGGCGCGGTGCGACTCGGTCATGCCGATGACGGCGAGGGCGTTTTGCACGAGCTCGTCGGTGAGGGCGCGGCTGCGGTGCTTGGCAATATCCAGGCCAACCTTTTTGAGGGCTGAGACGGAGTTGGCGCTGACGATATCACCATCGCGGCCGGAGACGGCGGCGGAAATCACTTCGAGGGAGCGGAGTGGCTCGGGTTGGGCGGCGAGGGCGTGTTGGAGAAGGGCGGCGGCCATCGGGCTACGGCAGACGTTGGCGGTACAGACGACGAGGATGTAGCCAGGCTTGGGCATCGTGGTGTGGTAGAAGGGGTGTGAAACGACAGGTTTTTTCGCGAAAGGCAACCTGCGTGCGTGTAAGTTTTTAGATTTGGCGCAGAGCGACGAGGGCGCGGTGGAGGTGGACGGCGCGTTGAAGAACGGCGTCGATCAAGGGTGGCGGAGTGGAAGTGGCGGGGTTTTTGGTGATGGCGCGTTTGCCGTGGTCCGCGGGGTGGAGGTTTGCGATGGAAGAGTTGGGCGCGGTACGGTCGGGGTTCCACTCAGCGGCGAGGGCGGCTTCGTCGTTGCGGGGTTTGGCTAGAGGTGGGTTGATGAGGGTGACGACTGCGACGGCGTCGGCGTCGGTTTGGGCTAGGGCGTCGTAGGCGCGGCGCTCAGTAGCAGGGTCGGCGGCGAGAGCGAGGTCTGGCGTGAAACCGGGTGCGTTGAGGCCTAGGACGATAAGGCCGGGGGTATCTTCGCGTTCGGCAAAGGCGGCGCGGAGGGCGGCGCTAGTCTCCGTGTTGGCGAGTATGATTACGGGAGTGCGCGGTAGCGCCCGGAATTTTAGCCACGCAGCGAGGGTGATTGCAGCGTCTGGGCCGCCGGTGGTGTAGCGCAAGTCGAGAACGAGCGGCTGGGCTCGTGCGGGCGAAGCCGCCGGTAGATCGCTCGGCAAGGTGTGGGCGCGGTGGTACGCTAGGCCTTGGCCGAGATCGAGGATGAGGGGTTTCGCGGCGGCGGTGCGGGTCAAAGAACTCGCGCCGAGGACTAATCCTACTAAGAGAAAAACTGGGCGGAGCTTCATGAACGGTTAAGTTGGCGGGCGCCTATATCGCGACGGAAATATTTACTGGAGCACTTAACTTGATCGCAGGCGGCGTAAGCGCGATCAGCAGCGGCGCGGAGGCTGGGGGCTAGCGCGGTCACGCCGAGGACGCGGCCACCGTGGGTGACCAGTTGGCCGGCGGTGTTGCGGGCGGTGCCGGCGTGGTAAATGGTCGTAGCGGGCGGCAACGAGACTGGCACTGGGAGTGTGATGACATCGCCTTTGGGGTACGCATCGGGATAGCCGCGTGCGGCGATGACGACGCAGACGGCGTAATCGGGTTTGACCAAAAGTGGGCCGACGGCGGGCAAGCGATCGGTGGCGGCCGCCCAAAGTAGTTGCAACAAGTCGGTCGTGAGACGCGGGAGGACGACTTGGGTTTCGGGGTCGCCGAAGCGGGTGTTGTACTCGATCACGCTCGGGCCCTCGGGTGTGAGCATAATGCCGATAAAGAGTGTGCCGCAAAACACGATGCCTTCAGCGGCGATGGCGTTGACGGACGGGCGAACGATTTCGTCTTCGATGCGAGTCAGCAATGCTGGGGTGACGACTTCGGCGGGTGAGTAGGTGCCCATACCGCCGGTATTCGGACCGGTATCGCCATCACCGATGCGTTTGTGGTCCTGCGAGGTAGGGAGGATGACGTAGTCGCGGCCGGAGACGACGACGAGAATACTGGTTTCTTCGCCGAATAAGCAGTCTTCGATTAATAACTGGCGGCCGGCGGCGCCGAATTTATCGCCGGAGAGCATTTCGTGGACGGCGGCTTCGGCCTCCTCGAGAGATTGAGCGACTACGACGCCTTTACCCGCGGCGAGGCCATCGGCTTTCACGACGATTGGAATCGAGCGTGTTCGAAGGTAGGCGAGCGCGGGCTCGATCGCGTTGAAAAAAGCTGCGGGTGCGGTGGGGATGCGGTGCTTGAGGAGAATTTCCTTGGTGAAAATCTTCGAGGCTTCGAGGCGTGCACCGTCGGCGCCAGGACCGTAAACGGGAATGCCTAGGGCGCGTAGGCGATCGGCTAGGCCGAGCGAAAGTGGGACCTCGGGGCCGACTACGACGAACGCGATTTTTTCGCGTTGCACGAGAGCGACAAGGCCAGGGATGTCGTCGGCGGCGATCGGAAAACACGGAGCTTCCTCAGCGATACCGGCGTTGCCAGGAGCGCAAAAAACGCGCGGGGCGGCCGGGGAGGCGAGCAGGGCGCGGACGAGCGTGTGTTCGCGTCCGCCGGAGCCGACGACTAGAATGGAGCAGGGAAGAGCGGAAAGAGGAGGCACAGAAAAAAGAAGGATTAAGCGGTGCGATGGGACGCGCTTAGAGCACTTGAAGTTTTTTACGGTAGAAGGCGACTACTTCGGCGGGGTCGTCGGTAAAAAGGATGTAATCGGCGATCCACGCGGGGGCGCGTTTGGTCGCGATCATCGTTTTGAGTTGTTTACGGAGGTCGCCCCAAAAACGTGAATTAAAAAACACATAGGGCACCCGCGGGCGGATGCCGAGTTTGAGGTTACACATCTCAATACCGATTTCCTCGAGCGTGCCGACACCGCCGACGTTGAAGATGCAGAAATCGGCCGCCTCGAACCATTTTTGGCGAAAATGGCGGGAGGATTCTTGGAACGTGTTGAAGAAGTCGACGCCGAGCTCGGGCGGTTGTGCTTCGAGTTCGAGAAAGCACGCTCCGGTGAGTGCGCCTTTCTGGCGGGCTTGATCGGTGGCAAGCCGCATGACGCCGCCGCCGCCGCCGGTGAGGACGCCGACGTTGGGGCCGATGAAACCGGTGAGTTGTTCGACCAAGCCGGTGATACGTGCGGTGTCGGCGGGATCGAGGCCGACGGCTGAGCCGTAAAATGCAAGCAGAGTGGTTTCCTGGAATTTGCGGCTCAGTTCTTCGCGCACGAAGAAGCCGTGTTCCTTTTTGTAGACGTGGGCGTAGAGCTCTTTGGTGGATTCGTCGTACCAATAAACGCGAACGCCGATGGCATCAAAAGTGTCGAGACGGGCGTGGGCGTTACTCGACAGAAAATAGCCGTGGGTGCGGGAGGCTTTGCGAAAAATAATGCGCTTAATTTTTACTTCGCCGATGCGGGTAAGTAGCTCGATGTGTTCGAGTAAGTCAGGGAAATAATCGACGATGAGTGTGTCGGCATCGTCGGGGGCATCGTCGAGGGCTTGGATCATGGTGCGGCTGCCGATGGGGCAGGCGTCACCGTCGAGAAATTTTTTGAGATCGTCGTTAGCGCGGACCAGGACGCTGCGATTTTCGTTGGCGCCGCTTTGACCGCGGACGGTGATTTTGGTGCGCGGGCGGGCTTCGCGGGTGTCGCGGGGCGGGTTGGCGTCCAGGCACTTGAAAAGTTCGGTGGCGGTGCTGAGGAGGCGCTGCCGCTTTTTTGCAAGCGTCTTGAACTCAGGGTCCGAAAACGGCGGCGCGCGGAAGATGTCGACCGAGACCATCGGGTTGACGACGGGTTGGTCGCCGGGGTTGTAGATTTCCAACATGACGTTGGTGCCGAAAGTCTTGATCGGGTCGAGCAGGACGGCGCTGGTGTGGAGACCGAAGTTGCCCTCGCCTTGGTTGAGAACGACGTAGTGCTCTTTAAGATACATGGAGCAGCTGGTGAGGACGCCTGAGTGCGGGGCGACGGTCAGGGGCGAGGCGTCGTGGCGGAGTTGGACTTTATCGAGAA
>RGAX01000114.1 GCA_009919985.1 Opitutaceae bacterium | reverse complement strand
ATCGTCGAGGTCTACGAGTTGCCTTAACTGGCGTGTTCTACGCGAGAATCAACGCGAGCCTGCTACGAGCGGGCGCAGATCCACGTTGCCGGTTCCGGTGGTTTTGATGTCCAATTTTTCTTCGCCGCTTGTCACAAGAAGCACACTCTCGATTTTATAAGCAGCGGTGTTTTGACCCGCATCAGCCACGAGCTGTTGCAGGCGAGCGAGATTTTCAAATTTCACCGTCACATCTTGATTGATCGCGCTAAGTGGCGCCAAACCCAAGGGTTGTTCTTCGCTCAGGGTTTTGCCGGCGTAGACGCCGTTTAGGTAAAGTTTATGGTTTGAGCCCGATAGACCGATCGGAATCACGTTCTCGCTCGTGTAGCGCAAGGTCATCACTGCGGTGGTTTCCAGTTTGTTTGTGGTCGAGGGTTTAAAACCGACGATGCTCACGTTGACCCCGGTGAGCTTGAAGCCATTGCCGCAACCCGCGACGAGCGCGACAAAGGCAAGGGCGAGCGTGATTCTTAGGCTACGGGAAAATAGGCGAAGGGGCGTCATGCGTACCACGCAAGGCGTTCCGGCCGCCGACGGCAAGGCCGCGCTCAGAAAATTGAAAGCGCCCGGGCACTTTCCAGTGCAAACCACACCACCCCCGCGATCGCAGCCGCTACAAGGGCGTGCCTGAAGAGCTTTTGCCCACGCAATACGGCGTCTTGGAGGTCCGTATCGAGCGTCTTGCGGTTGTTCTGAGCCATGAAACTGACAAACCGCGGATCCCGCAACCGGCTCCCCCGACGATCCCGCGCCAATCCGAAACGGATAGCCGGTCGATGGAGTAGTTTTTGAAGGAAGCGGAGCACGCTAATGAAAACGTAATTTTGGATTGGTTTTTTCAAGGCGAAACTCGCACCGTTTCCATCTTTCCATCTTTTTTATGCACCACTTCCACTACGTCGGCCAAAATCTACACTGCGAGTCCGTCGATCTCGCCGAAGTCGCCCGTCTCTACGGCACCCCAACTTACGTCACCAGCGCTGCCACGATGGCTGATAATTATAACCGCTTGGCTAATAGCCTCACTGGGCTCGACGTGCAGCTTTGTTACGCGATGAAGGCCAATTCCGGCCTTGCCGTGCTTCGGCACTTTGCTCGCCTCGGTGCTGCGTTTGATCTTGTGAGCGGTGGCGAACTCCGGCGCGTGCTCGCGGCTGGCGCTGATGTGAAGCGCAGCGTCTTCGCCGGCGTCGGCAAGACTGAGGCGGAGATCCAGCTTGCGCTGCAAAGCGGCATTTTCTCCTTTCACGTCGAAAGCGAGCCCGAGCTCGCCCGGATCAACCACGTAGCCGGCAAACTTGGCGTCAAGGCGCCCATCGCCATCCGTATCAACCCCGACGTCGATGCCCACACCCACGCCAAAATCACTACGGGCAAGAGCGACAATAAATTCGGCATCCCACTTAAGTTTGCCGCGGCCGCCTACGAGGCGGCTTCAAAATATCCCCATATCCAACTGCGCGGCGTGCAAATGCACATCGGCTCGCAGCTAACAGAAATCGGGCCCTTTGCTGAAGCCGTCGCCAAGGTCGCGCCTTTCGCCGCCGAGTTGAAGGCGAAGTATGGCATAACGTATTTCTCCATCGGTGGTGGTATCGGCATCGTTTATAAAGACGCGCTCGCTAGCGGCAATGCCGCTTGGTGGGACGCGCAGCCCGCGGCCACGCGACCGCTGACTCCTGAGGCCTACGGCGCGGCACTTGTGCCACTACTGCAACCACTCGGTCTTAAAATCCTCCTCGAGCCCGGCCGTTATATGGTCGGCAACGCCGGCGTCCTGCTGACTCGCGTTGAGCATCTAAAGCGTGGTTCTGGGAAAAATTTCCTCATTGTTGACGCCGCGATGAACGACCTTGTACGTCCCGCGATGTATGAAGCGTTTCACGAAATTGTCCCGCTGCATCGCGACACGACGCGCCGTGCGCTCGTGGCGGATGTCGTCGGCCCGATATGCGAGAGCGGCGATTGCTTCGCGAAAGACCGTCAACTCCAGGAAGTCGGCGAGGGTGAATACATCGCGCTGATGAGCGCCGGCGCTTATGGCTCCACGATGTCGAGCCGCTACAACACCCGCGCCCTTCCGGCCGAAGTCATGGTCCAAGGCAGCGCCTTCGAGCTCGTGACCGCTCGCGAGACGTTTGAGTCGATGATCGCCCACGAAAAAATCCCGGCCTTCCTTAAATGATGTCCGAGCACTCGCCAGAATCACCGCTTTGGGCAACGCGCAGCTTGGGCGTTTTCTTTTTTGTGTCTTTGGCGAGTTTCGTGGTTAACCTCTGCGCATGAAATTTTGCGTCGTCGGAGCCGGAGCCTGGGGCACTGCGTTTGCGGTGCATCTGGCGCGTCTGGGCCGGCCGGTGACGTTGGTGCCGCGGCGTGCGGAGCAAGCCGCGGCGTTGATCGCGTCGCGCGAGAATCGGGAATATCTTCCTAATATCGCGCTCCCGACCGCCCTCGGTGTGACCTCGGATCTCGCGGCGGCGTTGACGCCGGCGACCGTGGTGTTGTTGGCGTGTCCGTCGCAGGCCTTGCGCGAGACTACGGCGCGCGTGCAAGCCGCGCGCGGCACGGCGGCTCCGTTGCGCTTGATCGTGAGTCTGGCCAAAGGCCTCGAGGTCGGTTCGCACCTGCGCCCAACGCAAGTGATCGCCGCCGTGCAGCCCGAGGTGCCCGTTGGAGCCATTACCGGCCCCACTAACGCCGGAGAAGTCGCGCGTGGTTTACCCGCTGTTATGGTGCTGGGCGCCGCGCGCGGTAGCGAGGGGTTGGTCGCGGAAATTCAGACCGCCATTAGCGGCCCGACCTTGCGCGTGTACACGAGCGACGATCTCGCAGGTCTCGAATACGGTGGTTGCTTGAAAAATATTTACGCCATCTCCGCGGGTTGCGCGGCGGGTCTTGGGCTCGGCGACAACGCCAACGCGGCGCTGCTCACTCGTGCGCTCGCCGAGATGGTGCGCGTCGGTGGGGCGCTCGGTGCTCGGCCGGAGACGTTTTACGGCCTGAGTGGTTTTGGCGATCTTGTGGCTACCTGTCACGGAGCCTGGAGCCGCAACCGCGAATTTGGCCAGCGCATCGGTGAAGGCCAGAAGGCCGCCGAGCTCATCGCGCACCGCAAGACCGTAGTCGAAGGTTACCGCACGACGGAATCGTTTCACGGTTTGTGCGTCGAACGCGGTATTGATGCACCGATCTTACGCGAGATGCACTCGATTTTGTTTGGCGGCAAAGCACCGGCTGCGGCGCTGAACGCGCTCATGACGCGCGAGCTCAAGCGCGAGTGAACGCGAACGCGCGAATCGAAGCGCATTCACGATGATGTCGAACTTGAAATTTCCCGCCCGCGCTGACCTCGCGCGCGGGCGCGAAGTTGTGACGGTGACCGGCGACGAGGCGTTGACGGTGATAAATTTACGTGCGGCGTATGCGCGCGGAATCTTTCCTTGGCCCGGACGACCCGATGAGCCGATTCCTTGGGCGTGTCCGCGGCGGCGCGCGGTTTTAGTTTTTGATGAATTTACGCCGGGGCGTACGCTGGAAAAAACTGCTCGGAAACCAGGTTGGAGTTTTTCAATTGATCGCGATTTTTCGGCAGTGATCGCGGCGTGTGCAGCTGCGCCGCGGTCAGGCCAAGAAGGCACGTGGATCAGTCCGGCGATGATCGCGGCGTACACCGCGCTTCATCATGCAGGCGGAGCGCATAGCGTCGAAGTGTGGAAAAATGACCTGCTTGTGGGCGGGCTATACGGCGTCGATGCAGGCGGTTTCTTCGGTGGTGAGAGCATGTTTCACCTCGAGGACAACGCCTCAAAATTAGCTATCTGGTATCTCGCTGGTTATCTCCGTGAGCGTGGCCAGGCGTGGCTGGATATCCAGCAACTCACCCCCCACATGGAGCGCTTAGGCGCTAAAGAGATCACGCGAGCGACGTTTCTCGCCGAGCTCGAAAATGAGCTCAGCGCGAAACGGACATTGTTTCCAAAAACTTAAAAACCAGCAGGCGCACTGGCTTAATGCCCAGCGCCGGCTTGGTGGTCTTGGATATATTCCTGTTTGAGGCCGAGTTTTTCGGGAGCGTGCAGAACAAGCATCTTCATGCGAATATCGGCGGGCACCTGGTCGGAGGTCGCTTTCGAGACGACGATCATGAGCGTGATCGCGAGCGGCACGCTCCAGATGGCGGGTTGTTCACAGAGGATGCGCAAAAGAGGGTGCTCGGCCCAGTAGCCGTTGAGCGGGGCGAAGTTGGCAAAGATTTTACCCATGGGGCCCTTGTCGAGAGCGAGCGTCCCAAGATTGGTAAGGGCGGCAGCCCCGAGTGCGCAGAGCCCGCCGGTCAACATCCCTGTGGCGGCACCTTTCATCGTCATGCCGCGCCACCATACGCTCATGAAAAGCAGCGGAAAATAACTCGCGGCGGCGATCGCGAATGCTTGGCCAACCATGAAGTTGATCTCGAGCGGTTCGACGAAGCAGCCGAGCGTGACGGCCACCCCGCCGATTAAAATGGCGGCAAGTTTGAAGGCGACCATGCGTTCGGCGGATGAAGATTTTGGCCGTAACATGCGCCCGTAGACATCGTGGGCGAGCGCGCCCGTCATGGATACGAGCAGTCCACTGAACGTGCTCATGAATGCCGCGAAGGCACCGGCGCACGTTATTCCGCTTAAGATCGAGCCCACGACGCCGTACTTGGCGCTGATTAACGTGGGCAATTCGAGCACGACTTTGTCCGTGCCCTTGGCGCCGACGCCGCTGTAGAGCTCCGGCATGAGATTGCGACCAATCACTCCGAAGACCGGCGGAAACACGTAAAATACGCCGATTAATATCATGACCCACATCGTGGTTTTTTTCGCGGCGACACCGTCGGGGTTGGTATAAAAACGCACAAGAATATGCGGCAGGCCTGCCGTCCCGCAGACGAGTGCGATGATCAGCGAGTAGGTGTAAACCAGAGAGTAGGGCTTTTGATGCTCGGTGAGGAACGTAGCGCGTTGCTCGACGGGAAGTGCCGCCGCGGCGGCGTTGACGGCCTTGGTCGTAAGAGGGCCAAACGGCGCTATCCATGCCGTGTCTGCAGGAGCTTTTGCGACGAGCGGTTTGCGTTCAATGCTAGTTGAAGGGCTGGCACTAGCTTGGATGCCTGAAGCCGCTGTCGCGGTTTCACCCGGAGCGACATTGGCGCCGACTTGGCCGTTGTAGAAACCAACGACCGCCATCAGCACGAACACGGGCACCGTGATCGCGAACAGTTTGATCCAATATTGGACGGCTTGGACGAGCGTGATACCTTTCATGCCGCCGAGGGCGACGTTGAGCGTGATTACTGCGCCGACGAGCACAACGCCGACCCAATATGGCAGGCCGGGGAAAATATACGCGAGCGTCACGCCTGCGCCCTTCATCTGCGGCATCGTGTAAAAGAAACCAATAAACAGCACAAAGCACACGGCGATCTTTCGGAACATCGGAGAATCGAACCTGCCCTCCGCGAAATCAGGGATTGTATAAGCCCCGAAGCGCCGCAGCGGCCCAGCGATGAATAACAGCAAGAAAAGATAACCACAGGCGTAACAGACTGGATACCATAAGGCGTCGTAGCCCGATGACATCACCATGCCTGCGATGCCCATAAACGACGCCGCGGAAAGATATTCACCAGAGATGGCGGAGGCGTTCCAGCCCACAGAAACCGAGCGACCTGCGACGAAGAAGTCACTGGCAGTTTTGGATGTTTTCGCTGAGCGAAAACCCATCCAGAGCGTCACCGCGACGGTAATAAAAGAGAATGTGAAGATCCAAGGATCTACGCCACCGAAGAAAGCAAGGTGTAGGTTCATAGCTTAGCGGCGGAGTTCTTGAACTTCGGCTTCCTCTAAGCGCAGGGAGCGCTTGATGAAGACGTATGAGATGATCCAGACGAAAGGAAAAAACAGCACTCCAAGTATGAGCCAACTCAGGGTAAAGCCGGCTACGCGGGTCGCCATGAAGTCCGGTGCGAAGTAGTTGAGTAGGGGCAAGCCCAGCAATGCCACTAGGAATGTGGCAGCGCAGGCGATGGATAGGGCGAGTTGGCGGCGCATCAAGGAGCGTAGAAACGGCTCGCTGTGCACCACATCGTCGTGGTTCGGGGTAGGCGAAGACATGCTGAGATTAGGATGTGAGCGCACTGCAGCGTGACAACTCTGTTTCCCGTCTGCTCGGTCCCTTTACGGATTCGACGCAGATTGGCGCTACCTAGACTAGCGTTTCACTTGTTCGATAGACTCGACCTGACTGGCTTTGAAATTGATGCGGATGCGTTCGTCCACACGGTCACGGTAGATGCTGCTGTAAACGGGTTCGTAGATTACGACGGCTTGGTGAGTCTTGGGGTCGATCACTACGTATTGCCTATAACCTGTGCGAGTGCTGCCGAGGTATTCTTGACGATAGCTGTTATAGATCCACGTCTCGCTAGTATCGGTCTTGGTGGTTTGGGTGAGGCGTTCGTCAGGAGTACCGAGGGCGATGTAGACCAGATCGGGCGAATAGCCGACTTCTACGCGACCGAGCCTTATTTTATTTTGAGTATCCGCGTCCAGGGCTGAGAAAGCCGCAGATTTTTCCTTGATGCGGCTAGGTATCGTACTGCAACCGCCAAGAAAAAGAGCGAGACAGACCAAGGCTAGGAGACGGTGAATTTTGAACATATTTAAAAGCGCTTGAGCATTGAGTTCGGTTTAAAATCTCTCCTTTGGTAACTGACGAATAAGATCGAATGCCTCGTCAGCTAAAGTGGGTAAAAGTGCCATCCATTATGTGACACTTTCCACCTATTTTTTCAGGAGGGTTTAGATTTATCCAGCGTGATCAACACTACCGAGGCGATGATGATAGCGGAGGCGATGAGTGTGCGCGTGCTGATGGGTTCGTCCAAGATCAGCCAACCAAGGAAAACGGCGACGATGGGATTGACGTAACCGTAGGTGGCGACGTGGGCGGGCACGCAATTTTTCATGAGCCAAACGAAGGTCGAATAACCTACTAACGAGCCTATGCCTACGAGGTAAATAAACGCCAGCCATGAGCGTGGGCTCACCGTGTTAATATCGAAGCGCGTCAAGTCGCCGTGTAGACAGGCTACGAGCAATAGCGCGGTGCCACCGCCTAGCATCTGCAATGCGGCGGCTTGTGCGGGCGAGGCACCGTGTTTCGCATGACGCGAAGTGATGGAGCCTAACGCCCAAGCGACGCAGCCGATCAGAATCGCGATCACACCGCCGAGATGCAGGCCTCCGTGTGAGGTGTTTTGCCAAGGGGCGGCAAGCCAGACGACTCCACTGAAACCGAGGACCATAGCGCCAAAAGTACGGACTGTTGGGCGCAAGCCGCCGGGCCATGCCCACTCAGTCAGCACTATAAACAGCGGACCGATACCGATCAGCAATGCGATGATGCCCGAGGGTAGATATTGCGACGCCCACACCACGGCGCCGTTGCCGCCGAGTAGAAGAAAGGCGCCGATGAGGGTGTTGACGCGCCACTGGCGCAGGCTGGGCTTGGGCGCACCGCGGAGTTTTAAAAACGTAAAAAGTAACGCACCTGCGATGAGGAATCGCGCGGCGGCCATCAGAAAAGGCGGCATCGTCTCGACGGCGATGTGCATGCCCAAGTAAGTGCTGCCCCAGACGAGATAAATTGTGGCGAAGGCGCCGATGAGTGCTGGGCGGGAGGGAATGGTGGCGGAGGCGGGCATGTGGTACTGAGCGTGGTGTGCCTTAACCTCGTGGCCGAACCGAGCTCATAATGATTCCACAGTTAGTCATGGATGACTTACCCTAATTTCTTTCCGCTGGGCTTAAAACGAGAAACGTGCAATTATGGTGAGAAGTTCCCCCGTATTTGCTTTATCATGCCACACTCAAGCTGAGTAATATGGTCCGCGTGCGCGGGGTCGTCGTAAGTGCTGCGTTTGATTCGGGTAATGAAGGTTTGGAGTATTGCCTGCGGACGAAACCAGATCTTTTGGCTGTCGATCTTTTTTTGCCAGATATACACGGCTTAGACAATTCGGTGGGGCCGGAGTAGGAGAATGCCCTTGGGACGTGTATGGCTTAGGCGCGTCGTTAGGTTCAGGTGCGTACAGAGCCAAAGCTGTAGCGAAGCGTCCAAGCTCGGGTGGCTCTGGGCGCGAGTTCGGTGACAAGGTAGGGCTCTATGCTCCAAGTATTGCTATTGCCCCAGATCGGGCAAAAATCGGGCGTGAAATCGGCCGAGAACGTCAGGCCACTCAGGTGAGGATGCGATAGGTGGACGCGGAGGGGTTGGCCTGGGGCGATGCGGAGGGGTTCGAAGTGGCCATCGAATTCGTTTTCGAAGCGGCGTTTGAACGAAATTCGGTTGTGGGTGTCTAGTGCGTACCCGGGATTTTCGGAAAAGCTATAACCGGCGGGTAGCTCGCAGGTGAGGAGGCGATCGCTGAGAGCGAAAAAAGGATGAGCAAACCAATGTAATGGTAGGGCGC
>RGAX01000113.1 GCA_009919985.1 Opitutaceae bacterium | reverse complement strand
GCGGCTATGCCTGGCAATATACGCCGCGCCTGACCCTCTCCGCCGACGGCGCCGCCGCTCTGCTCACCACCGCGGCTGCCCGTGATGCGATTGTGCGCACGGATGAACAACCGTTCATCATTGAGCCCGAGCCACTCATTCCGGAAGCCATCATCTCGGCGGCGCAACGCGATCGGCTCGAACTGCGCCTACTCACGCCCGACGGCCGCAACGCCGAGGAAGCCCGGCTGATCACTAAAAAACCCGAACCTCTCTACTTATTTTCGGGCCGCATCTGGCGCGGTCCACCACCGCTGCCCGCGCGTCACATCCCCGCCGCGGTCCTCGCGGACGCGGGGCTCATGTCACGCCTCCGTGCCTCCGGCTTGCGATTGCCCGCGGCCTTAGAAAATCGGGTTCGCCGCGTACCGCTTCGCCCAGTCATCAAGTGCTGGAGCACCGCGGACACTGAGCCCGATGCTTCAGAGTATTTTCACGCCCAACTTTTCGCTCGTTCGAGTAATCCCGCTTGTGAACAGCAGTGGGACGGCGAACGCGGCTGGCAATGGACGACCGGCAAAGCCCCCGCGCCACGCGCGGCCGACGAGCCCCTGCTCGAATTCGATCTTAACGGCGCCAATGCTATCGCCGGTCACTTTGCCGAATTCCGTCTCAATTGGAACCGCTGGGTAAACGTCTGGGCCCGGTCCATGACTAAGACATTCCCGGAGGAATTTCTGGCCTGGCGTGAAACGCTCCCGCCTGACCTCGAGATCGAAGCCTCACCGATGTTGTCTGGTCTGCTTGGCCCAGCATTGCAGGGCCACGTGGAATTCTCCGCCGCGCTCGCCGGCGGCGAAGGTCGCGACTGGTTTGACCTCACCGTCGAACTCCGCGTCGAAGACACCACCCTCAAACCCGACGAACTGGCCCTGCTGCTCAAAGCGCGCGGCAAATGGGTCCGCCTGCCCAACCACGGTTGGCGGCGCTTGGAGCTCGCTCCCTCGGCCAACAACGGCACCGAAGCGGCCCTCGACCGCCTGGGTCTGCGCGCCGAGGACATGCTTACCGCCGGCAAGCCCGTGAAGCACCGGCTGCACGCCCTCCAACTGGTCGCCGAGATCGATACCTTCGCGGCCAAAGACGCCTTCCTCGCCGACACGCTGCGCGAACGTGCCGCCGCCCTCGCCGCGATGCCCACCCCGGCTCTTCCCACTGGCCTGCGCGCCACTTTGCGCCCCTATCAAGAGGAAGGGTTTCAATTTCTCGCTCACTTGGCTGCGCGCGGCTTCGGTGGTATTTTGGCCGACGACATGGGTCTGGGCAAAACCGTGCAAACTCTCGCCTGGCTGCTGCACCAAGCCCACGCTCACACGGCCGCGCAAGCTGGCCGCGTGGATAAAAAACCGTTCCGTGCCGTCGTCATCTGCCCCAAGAGCGTCATGCACGGCTGGCTTACCGAGACCGAACGTTTTGCGCCCGAACTGGCCGCCGAGATCTTCACGCCACTGATCTCCTACGGCACCAAAATGCCCGGCCCCGCTGATCGCGGCGCCCTGCTCGTGGTTAATTACGCTCAGCTCCGTCTCAATACCGCGTGGTTTCACCGCCACAACTGGGATGCGGTCATTCTCGATGAAGCTCAGTTCATCAAAAACCCGACCAGCCAGACCGCCGCCATTGCGCGCGCCATTCCCGCGGCCCACCGCGTCGCGCTAACGGGTACCCCGATCGAAAACCGTCTTCTGGATCTGTGGAGTCTCTTTGCCTTCGCGCAACCTGGACTACTCGGCTCCCAAGCTGGTTTCCGCCGCCAATACCCCGCCGAAGACCCGACCTCCGCCGCCCGTCTGCGCCGCCGTGTGCGCCACTTCATGTTGCGCCGCACCAAGGCTCAAGTGGCCCCCGAGCTGCCGCCGCGCACCGAGGACATCATCCTGGTCGATCTCGACGGTGAACAACGCTCCCTCTACGACGCCGAACTCAAACGCGCCCGCGCCCAACTCCTGGGCATCGAGACCGCGCGCGCCCTGGACGCGGTGCGCTTCAACGTGCTCGCGAGCCTCCTGCGCCTGCGCCAGATCTGCTGCCACCCCGCGCTCGTCTCCGGAGCCCACAGCGAGATCCCGAGTGCCAAACTCGATGCGCTGCTGGAGCGCCTCGAAGAGCTCCGCGACGAAGGCCAACAGGTTTTGGTTTTCAGCCAATTTGTGTCGCTACTCGAACTCATCGAGCCCCGCCTCCAAGCCGCCGATATCGGCTACCTCAAACTCACCGGCGCCACCGAAAACCGCGCCGAACTTGTGGATCAATTTCAAAGCGATCGCTCCAAAACGGTTTTTCTGCTCTCGCTCAAAGCCGCCGGCTCCGGCCTCAATCTCACGGCGGCCAGCTACGTGATCCTATGCGATCCTTGGTGGAATCCGGCCGTCGAAGCCCAAGCAATCGACCGCACGCATCGCATCGGCCAGACCCAGCCTGTGGTCGCCTATCGCCTCGTCGCCGCGGACACGGTGGAACAGAAAATCCTCGCGCTCCAACGCGACAAAGCCGCTCTGGCCAACGCGGTCGTCCAGGAAGAATCCCTCGCTAGTGTCCTGGACCTCGACAGCCTCCGCCAAATCCTCGCCTAAAGCCCCCAACCGCCCTGGCCGCGATGGATAACGCCTGCCATTTCTCGCCCGACCGCCGCCACCGTTACAGTCTTATCCACCGGCTAGATCCGCTCCTCGGCGGGGAGCGTCTGATTATGTGGATTGGGCTTAATCCGAGCACCGCCGACGAATCCCAACTCGATCCCACGCTGCGTCGCATCGCCCGTTTCTCCGAACGCGATGGTTTTGATGGTTTCTGGATGGCCAACCTTTTCGGGCTGCGCACGCCGTACCCCAAAGAAATGAAATCCGCGCCCGATCCCGTTGGCCCAGAAAACGACACCTCGCTGCTCGCCGCCGCCGACCGCTGTGATCGGATCGTAGCCGCCTGGGGTGTGAGTGGCGATTACCAAGCCCGCGCCGATGCGGTCGTGCGCCTGTTCGGCGAACGCGAACTCTGGTGCTTGGGCACCACACAAGCCGGCCACCCGCGCCACCCGCTCTACGTGCCCGGCGACCAAAAACTTGTCCGTTACCAGCCAAGGCTTAATTGCGCTTAACTATGGTTTTTCATAATTAAACGAAGCTCGATTACCTTAAATAAGAAAAGAGGTGCCCAGCGGCACTAAAGTACCCGTTTCTTTCGTTGGCGAACGCTGCTTCGCTTTCGAGCCCAAACCCTTACCCCCGGAAAAGCCCCTGTTGTGGGACGGCTCTCTGCACCGCATACGTCCCCACCGCCAATACCGCCCTCGCCGTGCTGGTGGAGCAAGGAATCGTGCGCGAAATCACCGGCCACCCCCGCAACCGCGTCTTTAGCTACACCGAGCACCTCCGCACGCTCAATGAAGGCACAGAGTAATAGCGCAGTTTCCTAGCTAGGATCATGGCATCTTAGCTGAGGGTTCTATAATTTTAAGGAGGGGGTACCAACGCTTAAAATCACGGGTATTACGCGTAACTAAGCCGCTTCGATTGGCCGCAAATCCACCAATCAAAATATCAGCGACAGGCCTTTGGGGTGTTTGGGCCTGACGTTTCGCTACAATGTAAAAGTTCCATGCGGTACAGGCGCGCTCGGTGTCGGCTGCAGTCCAAGCCTCGACATAGGAAATACCGGCTTGGTCCAAAAAGTGTTTTTGCTCGATTATATCACCTGAAAAAGCCACCGAGAGTTCTACCATGGTTATAGGGCTAATACTCAGCCCTTGAGGCAGTAATTTCTGGAGTAGTTGAGCAGAGGCCCGGCCAAACTCCGGATCGTTTTCGAGGATATCTAGTACAATACAGGTGTCGATGACCCACATGTTTATTTTTCCCCAGCGCGTAACTCCTGCATCCAACTCGCGGTGCGGCGGGCGGGACGTTTAAGTAATTTTTGGGCATAACCCAGCACGCTTAAGGGGCCTGCCTTGGAGGAGGTTTCGATGGAAACTCGTATTTCTCGTTCGGAAATACGCTGCCATCGAAACGTCTGACCTGGTTGTAACTTCATGGATCGGCGCAGAGAAGCCGGAACAGAAATTTGACCTCTTTCTGTAAGAGTAGAACTTCCCATTTTTTTAATTTATCATGTAAAATTATCATGTCAAGTTGTAGGGAACCTTATGCGGAAAACTTTTTAAGATATTTTTTTTTCGATCATGAGTTGCACCCATGAATCAGGAATGATCACCCGCTCATCCTTTACTCGGTAACGCCAAAGGCCGCTCACCCTTTAGCGCAATTTCACCCGCACACTGCGGTGAACCCCGCTCCAACTCGCGGCACGTGGCTGGTCGCTTCTCATACACGGAGCAAAAATATTGCCGCGCGCCATCCTCGCCCACGCGCACCACCAACGCCGCGCAATGAGCGTCGCTCATGCGCATATACGCACGATGTCCGATAAAATGAGCTAATCGCTGCGCCTCCGCGCCGAGGCGCGTCCAATCCTCGCCGGTCACGCGGACATACGTTTCCAATTTCGAAAAACAACACACGCCGCAGCGCAGACATACCGGGGGTAAAGGCATGGCGCTTCGAACCTGTCGCTTGCCGCGTCGTAGGCAACTGTTTGGATCGCTATTCGCATGGAAGCCTACGCTCGCGCCCGCCAGTTGATCGACTCCGCTCACGCCGCTGATCCCACGCGCGCCACCGACGGTCGTGCCGCCGAACTAATCTACGGGGAACGCGTTGAAGCCTGGGTGGTGCGTCTTGTCCCCGACGCGAACCCGCTTTTGCTCCTCGCCGCCCGCTGCCAACATCTCGAGCGCTGGCTCACGCCCCGCGCCACGTTTCCGGAAGGCAAAGTCGGCTACCTTAATTGGCGCCGCTCGCTCTACGTGAAACAAGCCGAACGCGCTCGCGAATTACTCCTCACCGCCGGTGTCACTGCGAGCGAAGCGGCCGAAGTCGCCACCTGGGTTTCCAAAACCGGATTAAAAACTAACCCCGGCACCCAAGCGCTCGAAGACGCGGCTGTCCTTGTATTTCTTGAAAACGAAATCAGCACCTTCGCCGTGCAACACGCTGATTACCCACGCGAAAAATTCGTCGATATTTTGAAAAAAACCTGGCGCAAACTAAGCCCCACCGCGCAACACGCCGCCACCGGCCTGGCGCTTCCGCCCGCTATCGCTGAACTGGTCCGCGCCGCTCTCGCGTGATTGTCCGTGCAGAATTAAACCTAAATTGCGCAACGTTCAAATAGCCACTACGTCTCGCTAACCACCACTGCGTCGCCCCGCCATGATTCGTCCGCCTGCTACCTTCGCCACCGCCCGCCTCACCGCGCGGCGACCTCGCGCCGAAGATGCCGCGGCCGTTTTTTCCGCTTACGCCAACGATCCTGAAGTAACCCGCTACCTCGCTTGGAGGCCTTACGAACGCGTAGAATTGCTTGCCGATTTTCTGCGCGACCGCGCTGCCGATTGGGACCGCCCGAAATCGCCGCACTATGCGTGGCTGCTTTGCCTGCGCGGCACCGATACGCCTATTGGTTCTATTGGCCTGATGCCCGATGGCGGCAAAGTTATGTGCGGCTATGTACTGGCGCAAAAATTTTGGGGCCGCGGCATGATGACCGAGGCGCTTACTTACTTGGTGGATTGGGCGATGTCTCAACCTGACGTGTTTCGCCTCTGGGCTTTTTGCGATGCAGCCAATCCTAGTTCCGCGCGCGTCATGGAAAAAGCCGGGCTCACCCGCGAAGCCCTACTCAAGCGTTGGCACGTCGCACCCAATATCGGTCCGGAGCCACGAGACTGCATCCTTTGCTCCAAAGTAAAATAACCCGCGCGCGTGGTTTATTTATCCGTGCCCGCGCCCAACACCGCGCTCACCGGAGCGGCCGCTGCAGGAAACGCCGCGCGAAAATCTTCGCCCAACAACGCCGCCACCGTCGCGGCGACTTGCGCTTGATGGACCTCAGCGACGCTCTCACGACGCTCTCCCAGCTTGGGTGTATCTGGACCATAAACCGCTAACCACGTTTCTTCGGAGTGAGGGATTTTTTTACCATGACCGTTCCAATCTTCCAACGTCACGCCCCGCCCGTGATCCGGTGTGAGCACGATCGTGGTGCAATCACGGTATTGCGGCATTGCCTGAAGTTTTTCCCAGAGTTGGCGGATGAACCGATCGCAGCGCCGGATCGATTGAAGGTACCGATCATACCGGTGTGCGTGGGCCCATTCGTCCGGCTCACCAAGAGCGATTAAAAATACGCGTGGCCGATGCGTGTCGATGCGATCGACCGCCGCATGATAAACAAACGCGTCGAAATTTTCCGTGGTACTGATTGGAGGGATGTCATCCATCCAGCGCTCCAATTCCGCAATGCGCGGCGACACACTGCCTGACGCCGAATGTTGACCGGTGACGAACAAAGGTAACCGGCTACGCCCGACATTGATGATCGGCGCGAACACATTCCACGCCGCCACCGCCGCGACGCGACCCGCGAATCCAGCCCGCCCGTTCAACCATTCCAACACCGTCACGTTGCGATTTGGCACGGGGGCGTTGGAGGTGATCAACGGATCCGGCGCGCCGCTCAGCAGCTCGTTGTAACCAGGATAAGAAATACGCTCGGCGTTGAGTACGCTGGCGGCACTGCCGTAATCGCGATTACCAAACGCCTGTCCACCAGGCACGAGCGTGCCCCAGAAAAACGGCATAAGTTTTTCCCGCCTTTCTTGCGCCGTGGCGCCGAGAAAATCAGCCTTCAACGCCACAAGGTCACCCGCCGGCACGCCGCCGGAGTTTTTTTCTTTATTCATGAACGCCTCGTCCGCGCCGCGAAACACTTCCTGCCAACGCAGACCATCGATGGTGATAAGAAGAATGTTGCGGGTTTTATTTTCGCTCGCCCGTGCGAGGAATGAACCGAGCAAACTCAAAACTAGTAGCAGCAACGCGTTTCTTTTCATGCGGCGAGGGGTTAGAATAAGAATTCACCGTGACTTCGACCGCGCGTGATCACCAGTCCGAAGCAATTTTAGTGGGTTAGTGCGGCTTGAGTTAAAAGGGGTTTAAAACAAATTATTGGCATGAAGACGATCGCAACCTGTCAGCAACTGATTGAAGCGCAGATTCTACAAGCCACTCTCGGCGGCAGCGGGATCAAAGCTTATCTTCCGGAAGAGCTCACCGCGCAAACCTCGGGTAATGCTTACAACTATGCGATGGGGGGGCTACGTGTGCAAGTGGAGGAGGAGGATGTGGATGCTGCGCGCACGATTTTAGCGGATTTCAATAACGCTGCAACTGGGCCTGAAAATCCTTAGTTTTTTGATGCTGCCTCCGGGCTTGATTCCGAGCGGGAAAAGGCAGCCTTGATCCCGCGCTCAATATTGGGAAATAGCGTTGCCGAATGACGTGGGTCCATTAGCTCTTAGTTTCACATGTATCAGGTCACTTTTTCCGCGCAGGCGATGCACGAGCTCAACCGGCTGGATAAGCTGCTGCAGCTTGATCTGGTTGAGCCGATTAGTTCGCTGAAACCGGACGATCTAGCTCATCCGCGCGAGCCGTTGGGCCGTTTTTCTCGCGCAGGAAAAGAATTCTACCGATTAAGAGCGGGGGATTTTCGTTTATATTTTGATGCCCAAGGCGAAAAACTACACGTAAACTACATATTACATAAAAATTCCCTCGAGGATTTTCTGTTGCGCAATAAATTTCCAGTTTCTGAACAACAACTTTTCGAACATGATTCGAAATTTTGGAAATACCTCGAAAGCCTCGCGAAAAAATGATCCCGACGCGCCGCTCTGCTCCGACTGATCCCGAAGATCCTTACAATGTCTCGCAAGCGAGTCGGATATTCTTCTGGCCCAATGCGATGACGGCGGGAAATCTTTTTTGCGGTTTTATGGCGGTAGTGAACTGCATTCAAGCCCGCCTGGCTGAAACCTCGCTCACCGGCGAATACCTCGATGCCACGCCGGCTGGGCATTATCGCATGGCGGTGTGGTTTATCTTTGGTGCGGCGGCCTTTGATACGCTTGATGGCCGGCTAGCGCGGATGGGGGGTCGTGAATCTTTGTTTGGCGCGGAGTTTGATTCGCTGGCTGATGTGGTGTCCTTTGGGATGGCGCCGGCTTTGATGATGTTTTTTTTCATTTTGTCGCCGACCCAAGGCATTACCTGGTTTCGTAACATCGGCTGGTTTGTGGGCTTTGTGTATCTTTTATGCGCTGCGATGCGGCTGGCACGTTTCAACGTGATCACCAACCCGCTGGTGCATCGCGGCAAAAAAGAATCCTCCAAAGATTTCGTGGGGTTACCGGTCCCGGCAGCAGCGGGTACGGTGGCGGCGTTAGTGTTATTTTTACTTAAATTAGTAGAATCAGATAAGTCACTGAATCGCTGGGCTTTAGTCCTCCCTTTTTTGATGTTATTAATTGCCGTTTTGATGATGAGCACGGTGCGTTACCCCAGTGGCAAAAAACTCGATCTGCAGACCCAAACTAAATTATTTCCGTTCATCTGGATCCTGCTCATGGCTTTTTTGGTTTAT
>RGAX01000112.1 GCA_009919985.1 Opitutaceae bacterium | reverse complement strand
CCACCTCTGATACCCTCGACGACAACCGCCCGACCACGGTGCGTCCGGGTAAACAGGGACTTTACGACCCCGCCTTCGAGCATGACGCCTGCGGCGTCGGCTTTGTCGTCGATATGAAGGGCCGCAAAACACACAAGATCGTGGCCGACGCTCTCCAGGTGCTCACCAATCTCGATCACCGCGGTGCCGCCGGCAGCGAACCTAACACCGGTGACGGCGCCGGCATCTTAATCCAGATGCCGCACAAGTTTTTCGCCGAAGTCTCCAAGGCTGCGCGCATCACCCTGCCCGAGCCCGGCCAATACGGCGCCGGCCTCATTTATCTTCCGCGTAACCGCAACGTCCGCCGCAAAGTCGAAGAAGTCTTCGAGCAAGTCGTCCAATCCGAAGGCCAAGTCTTCCTGGGCTGGCGCACCGTTCCGACCGACAACAAGACTCTCGGTAACACCGCGATTTCCTGCGAACCGTTCATGCGTCAGGTGTTTATCGGCCGTGGCCCCGACATCGCCACCGACCTCGATTTCGAGCGCAAACTCTACGTCATCCGCAAGCGCGCCTATAACGACATCCGCACCTCCACCATCGCCGGCGCCGAAGCCTGGTACGTCGCGAGCCTGTCCATGAAGACGCTCGTCTACAAAGGCATGCTCCTAACGGAACAAGTCGGCCACTACTTCCCCGACCTCGCGCACCCCGCGATGGAATCGGCCCTCGCCATCGTTCACTCGCGCTTCTCCACCAACACCTTCCCCAGCTGGGAACGCGCGCATCCGTACCGCTACATCGCGCACAACGGCGAAATCAACACCCTGCGCGGTAACATCAATTGGATGCACGCCCGCCAAGCGCTGTTCGATAGCCCAGTTTTCGGCGACGACATCAAAAAAATCCTCCCGATTATCAATCCGAACGGCTCCGACTCCTCGATGTTCGACAACACGCTCGAACTGTTGGTCCTGGCGGGCCGCCCTCTGGCGCACGCCGTCATGATGATGATTCCCGAGCCTTGGTCTAACCACGAGACCATGGACGATGCACGTCGGGCGTTTTACCAATATCACTCCTGCTTGATGGAGCCATGGGACGGCCCGGCCGCCATCGCCTTCACCGACGGCACTCAAATCGGCGGCGTCCTTGACCGCAACGGCCTGCGTCCTTCGCGCTATTACATCACCAAGGACGGTTTCGTCGTCGTCGCTTCCGAGGCCGGCGTGTTGCCGATCCTGGACGAAGATATCGTCGAAAAGGGCCGGGTACAACCCGGCAAGATGTTCCTAGTGGACACCGCGCTGGGCCGGATCATCTCCGACGAAGAACTTAAAAACGAAATCTGCACGGCGCGTCCCTACCGCCAGTGGCTCGACGAACACCTAGTCCACCTCAGCGACCTGCCCGAGGCACCCAAGGTCGATCAACCCGATCACGCCACGCTGCTCCAGCGCCAGATCGCCTTCGGTTACACCAACGAAGACGAGCGCATCATCCTCGCGCCGATGGCCAAGGATGGCGTCGAAGCCATCGGCTCGATGGGCAACGATGCGGCGCTCGCCGTGCTCTCCAATAAGCCGCGCCTGCTCTACGATTACTTTAAACAACTCTTTGCCCAGGTCACCAATCCCCCGATTGACGCCATTCGCGAAGAGATCATCACATCCTCCGAAACGCGCCTCGGCTCCGAGGGCAATTTGCTCAATCCGCAGCCGACCGCGTGCCGCCGCGTCGAGTTGAAATACCCGATTCTTACTAACGAAGACTTCGCCAAAATCCGCCGCACCGATCTGCCCGGCCTGAAGACGGCCGTGCTGCCCATTCTCTTCCGCGTCGCGCGCGGCGAGAAGGGTCTCGCCAAGTCCATGGAAGAACTCTGCATCATGGCTCGCCGCCACATCGAGGAAGAGGAGGTCAATGTCCTCATTCTCTCCGACCGTGGCGTCACCAAGGAATTCGCGCCCGTGCCTGCGCTACTCGCCGTCGCCGGCCTGCATCACTACCTGATTCGTGAAGGTCTGCGCACGCGCGCCTCGCTCGTGGTCGAGACCGGCGATGCCCGCGAAGTGCACCACTTCTCCTTGCTGATCGGCTACGGCGCCTCCGCGATCAATCCCTACGTGGCCTTTGAGACCATCGACGACATGATCAAAGAAGAGCTGATCACCGGCGTCGATCACAAGACCGCGTGCAAGAATCTGGTCAAGGCGGCGTCCAAGGGTGTCGTCAAGGTCATGTCCAAGATGGGTATCTCGGCCATCCAGAGCTACCGGGGCGCGCAGGTCTTCGAGGCCTTGGGACTCAATCAGTCCGTCGTGGACCACTACTTCACCTGGACGCCCACGCGTATCGGCGGCATCGGTCTGGATGTCGTCGCGCAGGAAGTTCTCGCCCGCCACCGCGCCGCCTATCCCGAGCGCACGGCCAACCTCGCTGTCTTGCCCTCCGGCGGTCAATACCAGTGGCGCAACGACGGCGAAGCCCATCTGTTTACGCCCGAGTCCATCCATCATCTGCAAAAAGCCGTGCGCACCACCAGCCTCGCGGCCTTCCGCGGCTATTCGAAAATCGTCAACGAACAGGGTACCAAGCTCTGCACGCTGCGCAGCCTGCTTGAGTTCAAGTCCGCCACCGCGATTCCGCTTGAAGAAGTCGAGCCCGTCGAGGCGATCATGAAACGCTTCAAGTCCGGCGCCATGTCCTACGGCTCCATCTCCGCCGAAGCGCACGAGACGCTGGCGATCGCGATGAACCGCATCGGCGGCAAGTCCAACACCGGCGAAGGCGGCGAAGACCCCGCGCGCTTCATCCCGATGGCCAACGGGGATTCGAAAAACTCCGCCATCAAGCAGGTCGCCTCCGGCCGCTTCGGCGTCACCAGCGAATGACTTAAAAAACGCCAACCGCCACGCGCGCGTGAGCGTGAAACTCGTCTCCGAAGTCGGCGTCGGCACCATCGCCGCCGGCGTCGCGAAAGCCCACGCCGACGTCGTTCTCATCTCCGGTTACGATGGCGGCACCGGCTCCTCCCCGCAGACCTCCATCACGCACGCCGGCCTGCCTTGGGAACTCGGCCTCGCCGAGACCCACCAGACGCTTGTCTTGAATAACCTGCGTTCGCGCATCGCCGTCGAGACCGATGGCCAGCTCAAGACCGGCCGCGACGTCATCATGGCCGCATTGCTCGGCGCCGAGGAGTTTGGTTTCGCGACCGCCCCGCTGGTTGCTTCGGGCTGCATCATGATGCGGGTTTGCCATCTAAATACCTGCCCGGTGGGCGTCGCCTCCCAGGACCCACGCCTCCGCGCGAGATTCGCCGGTAAGCCCGAACACATCGTCAATTTCATGACCTTTGTCGCCACCGAGGTCCGCGAGCTCATGGCCCAACTCGGCTTCCGCACCGTCGAGGAGATGGTCGGCCGCACCGATCGCCTTGAGGCGCAACGCGCCGTCACGCATTGGAAAGCCAAGGGCCTGGACTTCTCGAAGATCCTCTACTCGCCCGACGTCGGCCCCGAGGTCGGTCGCTTCTGCTCCATCAAGCAGGATCACGGCCTAGACAAGAGCCTCGACCTCACGACCCTCCTCGGCCTCGCCCAGCCCGCGATCGACCGCGGCGAAAAAGTCATCGCCGAATTGCCGATCAAAAACGTCAACCGCGTGGTCGGCACCATCACCAGCTACGAAATCACCAAGAAACTCGGCGCCAAGGGCCTGCCCGAGGACACCATCCGCTTCCGTTTCAAAGGCTCCGCTGGCCAGAGTTTCGGCGCCTTTGTCACGCGCGGCATGACCCTCTCCATCGAGGGCGACGCCAATGACTACTTCGGCAAAGGTCTCTCCGGCGGCAAACTCATCGTGCACCCGCCCGCCAACGCCGGGTTCAAGGCCGAGGACAACATCATCATCGGCAACGTCGCCCTCTACGGCGCCACCGCCGGCGAGATCTACGTCAACGGCCGCGCCGGCGAGCGCTTCGCCGTCCGCAACTCCGGGGTCACCGCCGTAGTCGAGGGCGTGGGCGACCACGGTTGTGAATACATGACCGGCGGCCGCGTTGTCGTACTCGGCCCCACCGGCCGCAACTTCGCCGCCGGCATGTCAGGCGGCATCGCCTACGTGCTCGACCAGACGGGCAAGTTCGCCGAGCAGGCCAACGTCTCGATGGTCGGGCTCGAGAAAGTAGAGTCCAAAGCCGAGATCGCCGAACTGCGCGCCATCATCGAACACCACGTCGGCTACACCGGCAGCGCCCGCGGCAAACAGGTGCTCGCCGCCTTCGAAACGTTTGTGCCGCAATTCGTCAAAGTCTTCCCCAAAGACTACAAGCGGATGCTCGGCTGTATCGAAAAAGCCGAATCGCAGGGCCTCACCGGCGAGGAAGCCATCATGGCCGCCTTCGAAGAAAATGCCCGCGACCTCTCTCGCGTCGGCGGCAACTAAACCCTCAAGCCTCTCCCGCAAAAAGCACCTTCCTCCCATGGGCAAACCCACCGGCTTCATCGAATACCTCCGCGAACTTCCCCTCGATCGCTCTCCGCTTGAGCGCACCAAGGACTGGAAGGAATTCCACGTCCACATGGAGGATAAAAAACTCCGCAACCAGGGCGCGCGCTGCATGAACTGCGGCGTCCCGTTTTGCCACACCGGCAAACTTGTGAGCGGCATGGCCAGCGGTTGCCCGATCAATAACCTCATCCCCGAGTGGAACGATCTGGTTTATCGCGGGCTGTGGAAAGAAGCGCTCGATCGCCTGCATAAGACCAACAACTTCCCCGAATTCACCGGCCGCGTCTGCCCCGCTCCCTGCGAAGGCTCCTGCGTGCTCGGCATTAACAACCCGGCCGTCACCATTAAGAACATCGAGGCCGCCATCACCGATCGCGGTTGGGAAGAAGGTTGGGTCTTCGCCGACCAACCCAAGGTGCGCACCGGTAAGAAAGTCGCCGTCATCGGCTCCGGTCCCGCCGGCCTTTCCTGCGCCGAACAACTCAACAAAGCCGGTCACACCGTGACCGTCTTTGAGCGCGCCGATCGTCCCGGCGGCCTTCTCATGTACGGCATCCCCAACATGAAGTTGGATAAAAAGGAAGTCGTCCTGCGCCGCATCAAATTGATGGAAGACTCCGGCATCAAATTTATCTGCAACGCCACCGTCGGCGACAACGTCGAGCCGCAGATTTTCCTCAAAGAATACGACGCCACGGTTTTCTGCACCGGCGCCACGCAACCGCGCGATCTGCCGATCGAGGGCCGTAACCTCAAGGGCGTGCACTTCGCGATGGAGCTGCTCACCGCCAACACCAAAGCCGTCCTAAACGGAGGCGCCGAGCACTGCCCAATCCACGCTAAAGACAAAGACGTCATCGTGATCGGCGGCGGCGACACCGGCACTGATTGCGTCGGCACCTCGATGCGCCACGGCTGTAAGAGCATTGTTCAAATCGAAATCCTGCCCAAGCCCCCGCTCGAGCGCACCGCCGACAATCCCTGGCCCGAATGGCCCAAGACCTACAAGATGGACTACGGTCAGGAAGAAGCCGCCGCCAAGTTCGGCGCCGACCCCCGCGTCTATCTGACGACGGTAAAAAAATTTAACGGCGACCTCGCCGGTAATCTCCAGTCGATCGTCACCGTCGAGATCAAGTGGGAGAAAAACGAAAAAGGTCAGTTCATTCCGAAAGAACAGGCCGGCACCGAAAAAGTCCGCCCCGCGCAACTGGTCTTGCTCGCCATGGGTTTCCTCGGGCCAGAACAAGCACTCATTAAAGAAATCGGCCTCGAGACCGACACCCGCTCCAACATCAAAGCCGAGCACGAGAACTACACGACCAGCATCAAGGGCGTCTTCGCCGCCGGTGATTGCCGCCGTGGTCAAAGCCTCGTCGTCTGGGCCATCAATGAAGGCCGGGGCGCCGCGCGCGAGTGCGACCGCTACCTGATGGGATCGACCGATCTGCCGTAAATCGTTTCTGCGCCGCGCCGCGCCGCGCCGCGCGGTGAGCGATTACGCCACCGCGCGGATGGTTTGCAGCGCTGGGCCGCCGCGGCCCGGAAGCATCACGCTCTCGCCCTGTCGCCGACCCGTGAGTTGCCGGCCCAGCGGCGAGGCTGCCGTCACGACGAGCACCGTCGCGCCATCAAGAGTGAGTTCGAGCCCGCCGCGTTGCGGGCCCAGAAAATAGAGCATCGGTTGCCCGCGCACCTCAAGGGTCACAAGCGCACCGGTAGCAATGGCATCCTCGGGCCCAAATGCCGGCAGCGCCAGCGACTGATAGGCGCCGATGGCGGCCCCGAGCTCAGTGGCGAGTTTCGCCTGGCCGGCCGCCAAATAAGCGGCGGACTGGCTACGCATATCGTATTTGTCCTCCGCGCGGTTTTCCTCGTCGGTGGCCTCGGCGTGGGCGTCGTGCGCCGCGGCGGTGAGGGTGGCCAGTTCGGCCTCGAGTTGGGCGAGAATGGCCCGGCGCAGCGCGGCTTTATCCATGGTGAAGTACGATGTCAGGGAGTAAGCTTGCGGGTCGCAAGCCGCGCTTTTGCTGGCGCGTACGGGTGCACTACGTTTGTTTTCTGCCGTGCCCTCCAAACCCATCCCCGGCTCCTCCGGCGAAATTCTTACGAGCCTGCCTTCGCCCTATGTGCCGCACGCGGCCACGGGCCTGCTCCATCTGCCGCGGTTTCTCGCGAAATGCCGCTACGTGAAAGAGCACGGCGCGCTGCCCGCCAGCTACGCGAAAAATTACAAACGCGGCATGGATAAATTTCTGTGCCTGCATCTCGAAGTCGATCCGGTGGCCGTGGAAACTATCGTGCACGAATGCCTCGAGGCCGGCTTGCCCGATACGGAGCGCGACCTTCGCTTACTGGCACTTTTCCCCGCCGATCTGCGCGTGGCCAAGTGGAACCGTGAGTATGTGCAGAAAGGGATGACCCCTTCCGGCCGCGATTTTCTAAAAACTGCGCTCACCAATATGGGCTGTGCTGACCGCACCGAACAGATCATCTGCGTCGCTGACTTGATGGACTTCGACGAAGGCCGGATCGACTAAGTCGCGATCTTCTTTTTGCGGATTTCCTCGCGTCCCCGCCCGCCCCTCGTTCCTCCTTCACCATGGTCAAAGGTCAGAAAGTCGTCTGCATCAACGACACGTTCTCCAGCTTCATCCGCGCGCTCTACAAACAGCTCCCGGTCAAGGGTAACACCTACACGATCCGCGAGGTCTTCCTCGGTCGCGAGAAAATCGTGAAAGGCGGCGAGAGCGCCACCGTTGGTCTCTTGCTTTCCGAACTCACCAACCCGCCTGATCCTTTTCACCAAGGCCAACAAGAGCTCGGTTTCACCTCCGAACGCTTTGCCCCGATGGAAGAACTTCCACCCGAAGAAGCCTCCGCTGAAACCGGCGAACTCGTGGGCGCCGGGGCCGAAAAACATCAGGGTGGTTTCTGGTCGAACTGAGCGCGAATCGCGTCCAGCTCCGCTCATTTTTAACTTTCCCCATGAAAACACCCCTCCTTCGCCTCCTCGCCCTTTTCAGTTTTTTCGGTTGTTTCGCCTCCGCCCAGCCCGCGCCAGACACAACCGTTTACGAGCTGCGTACCTACACGGCCACGCCCGGCAACCTCGACAAACTACTCGCACGCTTCCGCGACCATACGCTGCGCATCTTCGAGAAACACGGCATGAAAAATCTCGGCTACTTCGTGCCCACCGATAAAGCCGACGGCGCGGGCGAGAAACTCGTCTACCTCATCGCGCACACCAGTCGCGAAGCGGCGAAACAATCCTGGAAAAATTTTAGCGCCGATCCCGAGTGGAAAGAGGTGAGCGCGAAAAGCCAGATCGCTGGCAAAATCGTCGCTAAAGTAGAATCCGTTTTCCTCACCCCCACCGATTTTTCTCCTGCCATCGCTAAGTATCAAGGTGCCCCGCGGCTCTTTGAACTACGTACTTACACAACCCCCGCCGGCAAAATCGCCGCCCTCGATGCCCGCTTTCGCGACCACACGATCGCGCTTTTCGCTAAACACGGCATGACCAATCTAGGTTATTATCACCCCAGCGACGCCGACAAAGGTGCCGGCCAGACCCTGATCTATTTTCTGGCCCACGCCAATCGCGAAGCCGCGACCAAATCTTGGGCCGCCTTCCGCTCCGATCCAGCATGGGTCGCCGCCAAAGCCGCTTCTGAAAAAGTCGCGGGTGGTCCACTCACGATCACCGATGGCGTTAAATCGGTTTTCCTCGCACCGACCGATTTTTCACCGATCAAGTGAGATCTAGTTGGGGTGTGCGGCTGAATAGTTCAGGTCTCCGGTCTGAAGCACTCAAGCACCCGCGATCAAATTCAGAGAGACTCAAATTGCCGGCCTGACGGTTGTGCTTGGGCTTAATAGTTTTCCCATGAGATTTCTTCACCTCCTTGTTCTAGCCCTGACGCTGACCTCGTCCGGCATTTTTGCTCAGACGGTTCCAGCCCCCAAAGCTAAGGCCGCACCCGCCAAGAAACCGCGCAGCGTGAAGATGTTCATGCGCGACGGGCTCCGTTTCGAGCCGCCGCGTTTCATGGCCGAACCCGGCGAGGAGATCGTTGTTGAAATCGAGAACAACGACTCAACCGATCA
>RGAX01000111.1 GCA_009919985.1 Opitutaceae bacterium | reverse complement strand
GTGACGGGCGGGGTAGTGACGGTGGAAAGCGTGGCAGGATTGGTTGTGGGCGTGGTCGCGGGAGCGGGCCAAGAACGTGGGGCGGGGTTCTCGGTGCGGAGGCGTGGGCGAGGCTGGGGCTGAGGCTCGGGTTCGTTTTGATGCGGGCGGGTGTTGTTTGATGAGAGCTCGGGGGCTCCACGCATGGGGCGCGGGTAGATCACGACGGTTTGAGGGCGCGGTCCGGAGATAATACGCGGAGAATTGTAGCGATGCGCGGGTGCGCGCCAAGGTTGGGCGATGACGAGCGTGGCGCCGGGATGGAGGGGGCGGTTGGGGAAAGCGGGGCGGACCCAGGTGGAGTGGGCGCGTTGCCGCCAGTTGCCAACCCAGATGGTGCGGCCGGACCAGTCACAATCATAGTTGAGCCACGCGCCGGTCGCGAAACCTAGGCCGAAGAACAAGTAAGGCGTGTTCCAACCCGGTGCGCGCGTGACGTAGACGATCTCGGGATCATAACGGGGCACGTAGATGACTGCGGGTTGCGCGGGCTCGATGAGGATGATTTCACCCTCGCTTACGATTTTCTGTTCGGGCGTGTCGATGAGAGTACCGGCGGCGCGGGCGCGGGCGCGAAGACGCTGGATGGCTTGCATGATTTCGGCGGGTTGGGCGAGGAAGGCCTCACCGAGCTGCTTGGTCCAAGCGAGGTTTTCGTCGAGCCACTTAATGATGTCGGGATAACGCGCGAGGCTGCGCACGCTCTCATCCCAGGGCTGATTCTCGAGCGCGAGCGAAGTGGAGTTTGCCGCAAGGAAACGGGCGGCGAGGACGATGTCCGAGGGTTCGGTAGCGGCGGGTAAAATGAGCGCGATCAGGGCATCGGGATAAAGGGCGACAGGCCCGAGCAAGGTCTCAAGTTGGGCGGGCTCGAGTCGCAGCGCGGTGGGGTTGCCGGTGGTGGCGGAGGCGGGTGGTAGCGCGGGCGTGCCGGTTTGCGCGAGGGTGACCGCGGGAAGCACAAAGGTGGCGAAAGTAAGACAAAGCGATAGAAAGGCAGGGCGGGGGTTCATGTGGTTAAGGCTGAACGTTAACCTAGACCGGAACGGATAGCCAATGTTGCATCGACCCGATCTACTGCGCTCAACGCCAATAACCCTGCACGTAAACGTACCCGCGATCGTGCCGGCTCCAATGCGGGGCGACGTAGTAACGATAACGCGGTGGCGGTGTGACCCAAGAGCCAGGAATCCAGACATAGGCGCCGCGGCCATCGTACAGCCAATGGCCCTCGACCCAAATGGCATTGCGGCCGGTCGGCCGGGGCATGTTCACGATTGCCGGTGGCGGTGGCGTCGTAGGCGGTTGCGCGACGACGACTTGGGTGGTCGCTTGTTTTTCCGAGGTGTAAAGCGTGCCGCGTTGGTGATCGAGGCTGTTGCCTATCGTACCGCCGAGGGCCGCGCCGGCGAGGCCGCCGATGACCGCCCCGCTCGCGGCGTTACGGTGACCGCTGTTGTTGCCGATGATGGCGCCGGCCAAGGCTCCCACGGCAGCTCCACCGACGGCGCCTTGTTGGGTGTTGGGTCCGACCCCGACGCAGCCGGTGAGAAACGTGGTGACGCAAAGTAGGCTGAAAAGCGGAGGTGAAAGTTTCATGGCGCCAATGGAGACGGCGAAAAGCGGTGCGTAGTTCCATCGGGCGGCAGTATTTTTTAGTGTATGTTAAAGTAGTTGTGCTTGTGGGAGTTGGCGGGCGCGGAGATTTGTGTTTGGATGGGATCCATGAAGACACTTTTGCTCGTCGGGGCTACGGGTTTGGTGGGGCGCGAGCTAGTGCGGCAAGCACTCGCTGACCGGACGATTGAGCGGGTGGTGGCTTTGACGCGCCGGCCGCTCCAGCTGCGGCATCTGCGCTTGGAAAATCAGGTGGTAGATTTCGACGCGCTGCCGACGGATGTACCGTGGTGGAATGTGGATGCGGTGATCTGCACGCTCGGAACGACGATGCGCCAAGCGGGTTCGCGGGCGGCGTTTGGCAAGGTTGATCATGATTATGTGCTGGCGGTGGCGCGGCTGGCGCGGGCGCACGGGACGGAGGTATTTGCGCTTACCTCTTCGCTCGGGGCGAAGGTGAGCTCGGGTAATTTTTATCTGCGGACGAAGGGTGAAACCGAGCGCGACTTGGCGGCGGAAGGTTTTGCGTCGCTGACGTTCGTGCGGCCCTCATTAATTGGTGGCAAACGCGAGAAGCAACGTTGGGTCGAGGCGCTCGGGTTAAAGGTATTTGCGCTCTTCGCGCCGGCGCTGCCGCGGCGGTATCGGATCGCTCCAGCAGAACGTATCGCGGCGAGTTTACTGGCCGCGGTGCGGACGGCGCAGTCGGGGGTGCGCGTGGTGGAATCGGAGGCGATTTGAGCCGGGGCCTTTATGAGGAGTCCCATACCGCGCCCTGAAGAGCGACGGCTTGCAGATGGAGCAGGCTCAAGTATAGAGCCGAGCGCTTCCGCCATAAGGTAAGCCTTACGCGTGGCCGGCGGCTTCGGATAAGTAAGCGACGATTCTGACGGGTAAGTTTATTCGGCCGCGAGTGCGTGGGTGCGCGCGGGTCTTGGTTGCGGCGCCTCAGCGCGGCGTGGCGGCAGCCTTAGCGGTGGCATCGGCGGTTTTTTTGGCTTTGAGACTGTCGGTGTAGGATTTGTAAAGCGCGCGCCAGTTGCGGCCGTTGCCGACGAGAAATTGTTCGGACTTGGTTTTGTAGATCTCAAAAATCACGGAGATCTGATTCATATTTTTGAAGTCGATCGATCGCTCGCGGGCCTCCTTGAGGTAGCCGAGGATCGCGGCGGTTTCGGCGGCGGTGAGGTCGGGGACGATGGCTTGGTAGCCTTTCATAGTGAAGGCGACTTTGCCGACGGTGTATTTATCGAGAACGGCTTCGACTTGGGTTTCGGTGAGCTCGCGGCGCAGGCCGGTCATGAGATCGGTGTGAAAAGATTTGGGCTGGGCAGAATTGGCGATGACTTGACGGTCGAGTTCGCTGAGGGGTAGGCCAGTGACGGGGTTGATGCCGGTAGGTACGGTCGAGGGCGGGTGCGCGTTGTGCCAGTCGCGGATGGTGCGGAGGTGGGTGCTGATCACTGCGGCGACGCGGGCGGTTTTAGCGGGTTCATTGAGCGCGAGCGATTCAGCCCAGCCGGTGGCTTTTTTATCGGCCTCGAAATCGGATTTGGCGCGAGCCTCCGCACTAGGGGGAAGGGGTGCATCATTTTGGGCGGCGGCGTGGTGGATGAGCGTGAAAGAGAGGAGGGCGGCGAGAATGAGACGCATGAGATGTTTAGGGTGGTGGCGGTAAGACGAGCGACGCGGCGTAATGGATCGTTAGCGAGGATGATTTATCACGCCGCGGGTGGAGTTTTTTTAGGGAGCGCGAAATGGGATAGATTTTGGGCTGAATGCTGACTTACTTAGTACATGATAAGCGCTAAGCATTTTTTCCGGTCTAGGGCTGGAGCCGTCATTTTTGCTATGAACGCGCTGATGGGTCCGAGTCTGCTAGCGCAGCAAAACACCGGCGAGCTTGATATAGGGGTCCGCACGGAGGTCGAGCCACAGGCGAAATTTGAAAAGAAGCTGAAAGTTCAGCCGCTCGCGCCGCGGCCACGGCTCTACGCGATCCTGCAGGTGCAGTTGCGACCAAATCAGGAAGAATTAGTAAAGCCGGTTGACGCTGAGATGATCGCTCGTGAGGTGGCGCATCAGTTGGACTTGCAAGGATTTAAGCGGGTGCAGCCGAAGCAAAAGCCGGAGATTGTTATCACCGCGGAGTATGGGCGAGGAATGTTGCCGAATCCTTATTTGGGAGGGGCCTCAATGATTCACGACATTCAGGGTGATGCACCGAGCGTTACGCTCGGCGTCGATGCGCTGAAGCAAATCATGCGAGAAAAAACCGCGTTCGTAGAGCAGAAGATCCAGAAGGCTTCCTACGAAAAACTCTTTATAGAGGTTAAGGCTTGGAAATATCCCTCGAGTCCTCAGGAGAAACCGCGTGTCATGTGGGTCGCGATGATGAACGTCGACGATCCCGACCATCGCGATCTCAACACGGTTTTCAAAGACATGCTCGCGGCTGGGGCGCAGTATTTTGACAAGTCAATGGAGGAGCCTGAGGTGAGCGTCTTTAAGCCACTGCCCGAGGGTACGGTGAAGGTCGGCACGCCTACGGTTATCGAGCCTACGAAGCCGGCGAAAAATTAGTTATTTTTCAGCGGCGGACTTGACCACTGATCCGCTAGGAAAAGGGCGGCGTGATGCTACCGTCATGAAAAGAATGCAGTCGTGACCGGCGGTTAATTCGCTGACAGTGATGGTTCGCGTGGCCCTCAAGCCCGCTTTGCACCCATGAAAATCAAATCCGCCGTATTCGAAGTCAGTAAGCCCGACCTGAAGTCCTGTCCCAATTGGAACCGGCCGGAATTTGCCTTTATCGGTCGCTCCAACGTAGGTAAATCTTCGCTGATCAACTTGCTCGCGGAGAAACGCGAACTGGCGATGGTCTCCGATACGCCGGGCAAGACGAAGTTAATCAATTTTTTCATCATGAACGGCTCATGGTGCCTCGTGGATTTGCCGGGCTACGGCTACGCGAACGTATCCAAGCAAGCCCGTTTCGGCTTCAACGAGGCCGTGGCGGATTATCTCGAGCAGCGGGAAAATTTGCGCTGTGTGTTCGTGCTCATCGACTCGCGTTTACCACCGCAGGAGATCGACGTGGAGTTTCTACGTTGGCTTGGGAGTTGCCGCACGCCGTGCACGCTCGTTTTTACGAAAGCGGACAAGCAATCCGCCACGCAGACGGCGGCCAATGTAAAAGTTTTCATGGCGAAACTCACCGCCTGGCGCGAAGAGCCACCACCGTTTATCGTGAGCTCATCGAAAACCAAGAGCGGGCGGATGGAAATTTTAAAAGCGATTGAGACCTTTCTCAAGACGCAGGGTTGAAAGCGCCGTCGCCTCTCGGTGAAAATCGGGACGCTGGGATTCGCGGCGCTACCGTAATCGATAAACCTCGCTCGAACTAAGGTCGCTCACGGCTTGCCGAGAGCGGGAGGGGTGAACACGTTTTAGTTTCTCGGCTATGTTTAATCCCTACGAATCCCGCGATGATCATCAGCCCGTGACTTGGTTGCGCGGTTATCCTGTGTTTACGGCACATCTGATCGTGGCGGTTTTTGTCGCGTCGATGTTGGTGACAACGCTTTTTAATGGCTTGGGCCTGACAGCGCTTTTGGGTTGGTTACCATTCAACAGTACCGCAGTGCTGCACGGGGAAGTTTGGCGCATCGTCACGTATGGCTTCGTGAATCCGCCCAGTCTGAGCTTCGTGGTGGATATGTTTATGATCGTGTGGTTCGGGCGCGAAGCGGAGCGTGTTTTTGGACGCCGTTCTTTCCTGAGTCTTTACGCCGGGGTCTACTTGGTGACACCGCTCATTTTTACGGCCGTTGGGACGTGGTTGCCGGCGTCGTGGTCGGGTGGAGCGGGCGCGCTCGCGTTGTTTGTGGCGTTTGCCGCGATTTATCCGGAAATACCGACTTTTTTTAATCTCAAAGCGGGATGGGTGGCGGCGATTCTCGTCGGGCTCTATTCGCTCATGGCGCTTGGGGCGCGCGATTGGTCGCACTTAATTATGCTCTGGGCGACGACGGGTTGGGCGTTCGCGTTTGTACGCTGGAAACAAGGGCGATTGAATTTGCCTGCGATTCGTTGGCCGAAAATTTCACTTTGGCAAAAAAAGCCCCAGCTGCGCGTGCTACCCGATCCCGTGCGCAAGGTAGAGTCCAAGCGCGTCGATCCCGTACGCCCGCGCGTGCTGGATCAGACGGCCACGAGTGAAGTGGACGCACTCCTCGACAAAATCGCGCAGTCTGGCATCGGCAGTCTAACGGAAAAAGAGCGCGCTCGTCTCGAATCAGCGCGTGCGGAGTTGCTCAAAAAGCGCTGATCAAGGTGTGGGCGAGAGCGTTTAGGTCGCGCCGGCGGTGGTCGTAAAATCGAAGGCCACAATCGGAAGCAGCGCGTGCACAGGCAACACGGCCGCAACGGCGATCTCGGGCGAGTCGGGCCCGGCGAGCGTGGCGAAAAACGTGTTGGGATTCACGCCGCGGGCAGGCTTGGGTTGATCGTGGGCGAGGGTGATCGGGCGTGGCAGAGCTAAGACGCAGATTACCACCAAGTGCAGAGCGAATCATGGTGAGCGCCGGCCGAGCGGCGTCCTTTACAGAGTAATCAGTAACTGAATCCCGCGCCAAAGCGTTTCGGCGATCTGAGCGTGGCCGGCGGGGTTGGGGTGGATCGCGTCGGCTTGGTTTAGCTCTGGCTGACCGCCGACCCCTTCGAGCAGAAAGGGAACGAGCGTGAGCTCGTTTTTGGCAGCGAGGTTGGGGTACATTGCTGCGAAGTTGCGCGCGTAAGCTTCACCCATGCTCGGAGGCATCATCATACCCGCGAGGACTATTTTTGCAGAGGGATAGCGCGCCCGCACGCGCTCTATGATCGTCTGAAGATTTTTTTGGGAAACGGCGGGGTCGAGACCGCGCAGCCCGTCGTTGCCGCCGAGCGCGAGGATGAAAATATCAACCGGCTGTCGCAAAACCCATTCGATACGACGCGCCCCGCCGGCGGTGGTTTCACCGCTGAGCCCAGCGTTTATCACCCGCCAACGTGGTGCCGATTCAGCTGACACGCGGGCTTGATTCAATTTTTTTTGGAGCAGCGCGGGGTAAGATTCGGCGGCAGCGTTTTCTAGTCCGTAGCCTGCCGTGATGCTGTCACCAAAACAGATCACGTTGCGTGTACTGGGTTCGGCTGCACGGATGACGGAGAGCTCATTTCCTGCTAACGAAATTAAAAGAACGAACAACAAACCTAAGCTGCGCGAGCCGAGAATCCAGTGAAACGGAGTCATTTCTGGCTTTCGGGTGCTGAGTGTGTTTCGTGGCACTATAACGATTATGACTAACGCATGCATATTGAAAGTCGAGCGACTGACTAAAAATTACCGCACCGCCGCGGGGCCACTGACAGTTTTGCGCGAGGTCAGCTTCGACCTCCCGGCCGGAGCGAGTCTCGCGATCGTAGGGCCAAGCGGCAGCGGTAAGACTACTTTGCTCGGATTGTGCGCAGGGCTCGATCGCGCAACAGCAGGCACGGTCACGCTCGCGGGCAGCGAACTTGGCGCACTCGATGAAGATGGCCGTGCGCGCGTGCGCAATGCCCACGTGGGGTTCGTGTTTCAAAATTTCCAGCTCATTCCGACGCTCACGGCGCTCGAAAACGTGCTCGTGCCACTTGAGTTGCGCGGGGAAGGCGGCGCGGCGGTTGAGGCGGAAGCGACGGCGTTGCTCGGCCGCGTTGGTCTCGGGGCGCGTTGCGATCATTATCCTGTACAGCTCTCCGGCGGCGAACAACAGCGCGTGGCGCTGGCGCGAGCGTTCATGAATCGGCCCCAAATTTTATTCTGCGACGAACCAACCGGTAATCTCGATGGCGATACGGCAGCGGCCATGGTGGAACTGATCTTCGGTCTCAACCGCGAGAAAGGCACGACGCTCGTGCTCGTGACGCACGACCTGGAACTAGCAAAGAAATGCGGCCGTATCCTGCGGCTGCGCAGCGGCGCGGTGGTGTCGGATGAAACGCTATCGGCATCATGAGCTTCATTTTAAAAATGGCGTGGCGGGACTCGCGGGCTTCACGGCGGCGCTTGTTGCTGTATTCGTTGTCCGTGGTGCTCGGAATCGCGGCGCTCGTCGCGATCGGCTCGTTCACGGTCAATCTTAAGCAAGCCATCGACGACCAAGCGAAGGGATTACTCGGCGCGGATCTGGTCGTAACCTCGCGTGCGGCTTTTAGTGAGTCGGTGCTCGCTTACACGGCTGGGCTCGAGGGCGAAAAATCACGCACGCGTGAGTTTTCTTCGATGCTGGTATTCACGACTGCCAACGACGCCACGCGGCTCGTGCAGGTGCGTGCGGTCGAAGCGAATTTCCCTTTTTATGGAAAATTTGAAACGGCCCCGGCTGGTGCCGCAGCAGAGTTGCAGGCCGGGCGGCCGGTCGTCGTTTTGGAGGAGACTTTGCTCACGCAATTTGGCGTGAAAGTCGGTGACGTGGTTAAACTCGGCCAAGCGTCGTTTACCATCGCGGGCGCGATTTTGAATGTACCCGGCGAGTCGGCGGCGATAGCGACGTTTGCGCCCCGCGCTTACGTGCCAATTGGGCTGCTAAGCACGACGGGACTGACGAATCGTGAGAGCATCACGCAGCACCGCGTTTTGATCAAATTACCTGAGGGGCAAGACGCGGAGGTTGTAGAGCGCGCGATGAAATTAAAATTTGCGGGTGAACGCCTTTCGTTTTCCACGGTGGCAGAACGTAAGCGCAACCTCGGTGCGGCTCTGACCAATATCGAGGGTTTTCTTAACCTCGTTGGTTTTGTGGCGTTGTTTTTAGGTGCGATTGGGGTCGCAAGCGCAATTCACGTCTATGTGCGCCAAAAGATCGCGACGGTGGCGGTGCTGCGCTGCCTAGGGGCGAGTGCGGCGCAGAGTTTTTCAGTGTATGTCGTGCAAGGTATCGCGCTCGGCATGTTTGGCG
>RGAX01000012.1 GCA_009919985.1 Opitutaceae bacterium | reverse complement strand
CGGTTGCACAGTTGTTTTAGTTGCAATCACGAATCCGTCAAAGTCGGTAATCAAACTTTATGTGGGTGAAGTATGCGTCGCGTTGTCTTGATGATCTGCGATGGCCACCGGGCGGATTTTGTTCGCCCCGAGATGTGCCCAAATCTTTATAATTTTGCTGATCGCGCGCGCCGCTTTGACCATCATAGCGCGATATTTCCCTCCGCGACCCGCGCCAGCGCTGCATCGATCGCAACTGGATGTTTCCCTGCATCTCACGGGCTGCATGGAAATTCCATGGGCCTGCCCGACAAGAATGGCTATTTGGTTTTCGATGTCGGAGCCCCGAGCTTTCTGGACGAGATCCGCACGAGACTCGGCCGCACGTTGTTATTGTCACCACGCCTGATGCCACACACGACGAGTACATCATTCGCGCCATGGAAGCTGGCTGCGACGTCATCACCGAAAAACCGCTGACGACCACCGCTGAGCGCTGTCAGCGCATCCTCGAGGCTAAGCAACGCACCGGCCGCGACCTCCGCGTTACCTTTAATTATCGTTATTCCCCACCCCGCACCCAGGTCAAAGACCTCCTCATGCGCGGCGAAATCGGTGACATCCTCTCGGTCGATTTTCATTGGATGCTCAACACCAGCCACGGCGCCGATTACTTCCGTCGCTGGCATGCGCACAAAGACATTTCCGGGGGCCTACTCATCCACAAAGCCTCGCATCACTTTGACCTGGTTAATTGGTGGCTCGGTGCCCTCCCCGTTACCGTCCAAGCTACTGGCAAACGCGATTTCTACACCCCCGCCATGGCCGCCCGCTTTGGCCTCACCGCCCCCGGCCCGCGCTGCCATACCTGCGCGGAAAAATCCCGTTGCGGCTTCCACCTCGACCTCAGCGCCACCCCCGGCCTCAAAGCCCTCTACCTCGATCACGAACACCACGACGGTTACATTCGCGATCGCTGCGTCTTCCGGCCCGAAATCGATATCGAAGACACGATGAACGTCCTCGTCGGCTACGATAACGGCGCCAGCCTCGCTTATTCGTTAAACGCCTTCAACGCCTGGGAAGGCTACACCATCGCCTTCAACGGCACCCTCGGCCGCATCGAACACACCATCGTCGAGTCTACCTACGTCAACGGCACCGACACCGTTCAAGGTGGCATCGCCACCGACGGCGTCACCACCCGCCTCATTCCGCTGCGCGGCGCGCCCCGCACCCTCACGCCTTGGGCCAGCACCGGCGACCACGGCGGCGGTGATGATGTCATGCTCGGCGAAATTTTCCTCCCCGCCACTACGAAGCCCGATCCTTACCGTCGCGCTTCCGACGAACGCGGGGGCGCCGCCGCCATCCTGGTCGGCCTAGCCGCCAACCAGAGCATCGCCACCGGCCAACCCGTCCGTATCGCCGAGCTCCTGAGCGCCTTCACCCCGCCCGCCACCGCACCCATGCCCGGCCGGACCGATCCGCTGCCCATGCCGCAGCCCTCGGCCCTACAAACCTAAATCGCGATCCTAGCCCACCTGCGCGCACAAAAAAACGGGGGCCGGTATTCTTTCGAAATTGGATTCAAGAATTAAAGCTTGCTAAGGATTAATTATTATAAGAAATACCACCCTTTTTTTCTGACATTATATATATGTCTAATAATTCACAAAGTGTTATTAAAAAGGTTATTAGCCGTATCTATGGACGCGGCAAGGGTTGCGTACTATCACCAAGTGATTTTATCGATCTAGGTAGCCGGGATGCCATCGACCAATCTCTGCACCGTCTGACGAAATTGGGCACCATCCGTCGCATCGCCCGTGGACTCTATCATTACCCCGAAAGCCACACGCTACTCGGCGAAGTAGCGCCCTCCATTGAGGCCGTGACCAAGGCCATGGCTGCCAGCGAACAGGTCAAATTGCAGCCCTCTGGGGCCTACGCTGCCAACCTCCTCGGGCTTTCCGAACAAGTACCGGCCAAAGTCGTGTTTCTCACCAGCGGTCGCGCACGCAAAGTGAAGCTAGGAAAGCTCATTATAGAGTTACGACCCACGACGCCGCGCAGGGTGGCCTCGGCGGGCCGCACCAGTGGGCTTGTATTGGCCGCGCTACGGTATCTTGGCCAACCCCATGTCACGCCGGATCGGATCGCCCATTTGCAAAAAACGCTTTCCGCCGAGGACCGGCGACAGTTGCTCACCGACTTGCCGAGCGCTCCCGCTTGGCTACATCGCCATCTGCGGACTATCGCCGCGAAATAATTGCCATGAGCACGTTTGCCAACCTGCCCGCAAAAGAACGTGAACTTTTCTTTCGCCAGTATCAGGAAAAGCGCGGCGTCGATCCGGTTATCGCGGAAAAAGATTTCTGGGTTTGCTGGTTGCTTGGCCGTATCTTCGAGCAACCCCAACTCGAAGACGCGTGTGTGTTTAAGGGGGGCACTTCCCTCTCGAAAGTATTCAGTGCCATCGAACGATTCTCCGAAGACATCGACCTTGCCATCATTCCTGCTTCGCTGGGGTGGCAGGAGTCCGACCTAGACCTGGCGCCGTCCCGCACGAAGCGGGAGGAGCGCATGGCCGAGTTGGAAGGAGCCTGTGCCGCTGCCGTGCAAGAGACGTGGCAACCTCTAATAGAAAAAGCTGTCCAAGCGGTCCTCGGAGCGCCGGTTGATCGTGAAGGATGGATGACCTATCGCTTCGATAAGGCCGGCCGCTCTGCGGTACTCTACTTCGCTTATCCCGGCTCCTTACCTCGCGGCGTCGCCTATATCGCCCGCGAGGTGAAGATAGAATTCGGGTCGCTGACGGATCAGCGTCCCATCGGACGCCACCCGATTAAAGCCTTTATAACCGAACTCGCCCCTGGCGCTTTTACCGACTTTCGAGCGGAGGTCGTCGCTTTGGAACTGGAGCGTACGTTTTGGGAGAAGGCTACGATTCTGCACGCCGAATTTCATCGCCCAGCCGACCGCCAGATGCGCGATCGGCATGCCCGCCACTACGCTGACTTCGCGGCGTTGTGGCGGCACGCACCGGCACAGGCAGCGCGCAGCCGCCTCGATTTGTTGGAGCGGGTGCGTCTCCACAAATCCCGCTTCTTCTCCTCCAGTTGGGCCAACTATGCTACAGCGGTGCCCGGATCGCTACGACTTGTGCCGCCGGCGGCACGGCTTGACGCTGTGCGCGCCGATTACGCGGCGATGCAGCAAATGTTCCTGGGCGAACCCATGCCGTTCGAAACGTTGCTCGCCATTTTGGGGGAGGCCGAGGCCACGTTGAATCGCTCCGGAAGCGTGGACTTAGGTTAGATCCTGAAGGGCGGCCAAAGCTATAGTGCAGGTTTTTACGATAACTCACCTGCGCTAGCGATCATGCCACCTCGCTGCTGGCACCAACATCAGCATGAAGCCGGCCTCGTTGGCGGAGTATACTTTTCCTAGCGGACTTACGTGGCGGCACCGCAAAACGCTCTAATTTTCTGCCTCCTAGCGGGCACAAAAAAACGGGGCCAGATTGCTCCGGCCCCGTTGCAGGGAGGGTTTTGCGCGGTCTTGATTAGAGGCCCAGCAAACGTTTCCAGTTAAGGCGATATTCGAGGGTTGCGATGGCAACCAACACGGCAACCGTGCCGAAGCCTACGACGATATCAGCCTTAGAGAAGGAACGGAAAGAAAGCAGCAACGCGGTCGCGACGATGACGCCGGGGATGACCGTGGTAGCATTAATGTAGTTTTTCATGATGTGTGTATCCTTGGTTTAAGCCCGACCCACTAAAGGTCAGGACGACCATCATACACTAACTCTTTCAATAGTTGAAATTGGTAGTACCTATATTATCCATATCTTTAAACTATGGAAATTCATCAACTGCGCTATGTTGTAGCCGTGGCCGAGACCGGTAATTTCACGCGCGCTTCCGAACGGGTACACATTAGTCAACCTTCTCTAAGCCAACAAATAATAAATCTAGAAACCGAGGTGGGGCGTAAGCTATTCCACCGCCTCGGCCGCAAAGCCGTTCTCACCGAGGCCGGCGAAGTGTTTCTCGAACGCGCTCGCCGCATCCTCTTCGAAATCGAAAATGCCGCCAAAGAACTCGGCGATCACCCTACCTTGGAGCGGCGCATCACCGTCGGCGCGATCCCCACAGTGGCACCCTACATTTTACCCGAGTTGATCACCCGCTGTCGGGCCAGGTACCCGAATCTCCAAATCGATGTGCGGGAAGATTTTCGCACCCATCTCACGCGCGCGGCCGTCGAAGGCGAAGTCGACCTCGCCATCGTCGCTCTGCCCATCAAAGACCCGCGGTTATCCGTCGAGCCCCTCCTCACCGAGCCACTCCTACTTGTAGTGGGCAAAGACCACCCGCTCGCCCGTAAGCCCCGCGTCAAAGCCCCCGATCTCGCCGGCGAAACCTTTGTCATCCTCGGTTCCTCCAGCTCGCTCGCTAGCCAGATCCAGAGTTTCTGCGGCAACCACAATTTCGAACCCCGCATTGGCTTCCGCTGCGCGCAGGTGTCCACGGTCAAAGCCTTGGTGGGCATCGGCGTGGGCATTTCCATTTTACCACAAGTCGCCCGTGACCCCGAAGACACTAAATCACTGGTCTATATCGAGCTCTCAGGGGGTTCGCCCTCCCGCGAGCTAGCCATCATCCGCCATCAACAACGCTACCAAAGCCGCGGTGCCGAGCAGTTTCTAACGGTGCTACGCGAGCGGGCCGCCGAGCTCATGAGCTGATCTAAAAAACCAACGAAGATCCAAGCCGCCGCACAAGCCGGCATTGCGCTTTCTTAAAATGGACCAAGATTAAAAACTGAATGTCTGTTCCTGAACACCATCCGCTGACCAAAAGCCGTGAACGCATCACGTTGCTGACGCTCGCCGGCGTGCAATTCACGCACGTGTTGGACTTCATGATCATCATGCCCTTGGGCGCTCAGCTCATGCGCGTATTCGACCTCACACCGGGGCAATTCACGGTGATCGTCGCCTCCTACGGCTGCGCCGCCGCCCTCAGCGGACTCGCAGGCGGTTTCGTCCTAGATCGCTTCGACCGCAAACGCTCTTTGCTGGTGCTCTACACCGGCTTCGGGCTCTCCACCGTGGCGTGCGGCCTCGCTCCGACGCACCATTGGTTGATAGCCGCCCGCATTGTCGCCGGTGCGTTTGGCGGACTTTCCGGCTCGATGGTGAACGCGATGGTCGGCGACATCATTCCGCCGGCGCGCCGCGGCCAAGCGATGAGTATAGTCATGGGCGCGTTCCCGATCGCGTCCGTGCTCGGCATCCCGGCTGGCTTGTATCTCGCCGGCCTATTCGGCTGGCACGCGCCGTTTTTCATGCTCGCCGGTTGCGCACTGCTCAATCTCGGGATCGCAGCACTCGCACTGCCGCACTTGCGGACCGCCCTCCATGGCCACAACCCGATCCGCCAGATGCGCGAGATCGTCACCCACTCGCTGCATCTGCGCGCGTTCGCCGTGAGCATCGTTTTGGTGATGGCCGGCGGTTGTATCATCCCGTTTCTCGCCCCTTCGTTCGTAGCCAACTTCGGCTTAAGCGAGACCGATCTGCCGAAAGCCTACATGATCGGAGGACTCGCGACCGTCATCACGACACCAATTATCGGCCGCTTGAGCGACCGGATCGACCGCCTACATTTGCTCACGTTTCTCTCGGTACTGGCCGTAGGGGTGGTGCTCACGCTCACGCATCTCGATACCGCGACCTTACCGTTGGCGTGCGGGATCATGGCCGCCTTTATGGTCACGATGTCGGGTCGCTACGCCCCCGCTATGGCGATGGTCGCTAACGCAGTCCAAGCGCGCTACCGCGGTGGTTTCATGAGTGTTAATTCCGCCGTGCAACAAGCCGCCAGCGGCCTCGCTAGCTTGCTCGCCGGCGCCTTTATCACCACACGCGCAGACGGTCATTTGCTCGGCTACGGTAACCTCGGGTTTGTCTCGGTCGGATTTTTTATTCTCACCGTCTACTTCGCCGCCCGCCTGCGCCACGCAGCGCCGCATGTCGCCCACGCCGGGCTGATCGCACCGGCTGGACCAAAAAATTCTTAACGCTTCGCGCTCGTTTTTCGCAGGGCCACAATCGTCTCGCCGACTTCCAGCCGCAGACGCTCAAACTTGGCTTTGAGCACATCAAATTCCTTCAGGCTTGCCCCGCGCAACTGCCCCACGAGTTGGTCGCCCGCGGCGAGTTCCACCGCAAGCTCCGCCCACACGCGCCGACCAGGCTCGCCGATCGCAGCCTTTAATTTTTCCACGTCCGTGCGCATACCGCTCATCTGAGCGGTCGCCGCCTCCACGTAATTTTCCACCGCCGCCCACCGCGAGTTCGGCGCCGTGTTTTCTGCGCGCACCTCCAGCGCCAGGGCGATCACGCTTAAAAATCCGACCAGCCCAACTCGCGTAAAAAATTTCATAAATGAAGTAAAATACGCCACCCCAATGCGGGGCTCGCGCACTCCGAATCTCAGCAACCCAGCGCCAAAGTTCCAGCTAAACTTAACTGCCCGCCCACGCCCACCTGTTGAATGCGATTGCGGCGCCACGCCGCTCGCCTACCTCTCAATCCATGTCCGTCGTCTTGTCGCCCACGCCCAACACCGCTCCCGCGCCCGTTCTTCCCGCGCGACCCGAGTTGCTCGCGCCCGCCGGCGACTGGGAGTGCGCACGCGCCGCCGTCGAAAACGGCGCCGACGCCATCTACTTTGGCCTTGAGCGTTTCAACGCCCGCATGCGCGCGAAAAACTTCACGCAGGCCGATCTGCCCGCGCTGATGAAGTTTCTCCACCACCGCGGCGTCCGCGGCTACGTCACGTTCAACACCCTGGTCTTCACCTCTGAGTTGCCTGACGCCGAATCCTACCTGCGCACCATCATCGCCGCTGGCGTCGATGCCGCCATCGTCCAAGACGTCGGGATTTGCCGACTCATCCGCGCACTTTCGCCCGATTTTCCGATCCACACCTCGACGCAACTCACGGTTACCAGTGCGGCCGGCGTCGGCTTCGCCCGCGATCTCGGCGCGCAGCTTGTCGTCCTCGCCCGCGAAAATTCCATCACCGAGATCGAATCCATCCAAGCAGCCCAAGCCCAGGCCGCCGCGCCGGCCTTGCCGCTCGAGGTCTTTGTCCACGGCGCCCTCTGCGTCGCCTACTCGGGCCAATGCCTCACCAGCGAATCTCTCGGCGGTCGCTCCGCCAACCGTGGCGAATGCGCCCAAGCCTGCCGCCTTCCCTACGATCTCATTTCAGACGGCCAGAAGGTTGACCTCGGCGACCGACGCTACCTCCTCAGCCCGCAAGACCTCGCCGGCCTCGATGTCTTGCCCGATCTCGTCCGCGCCGGCGTCGCCTCCCTCAAAATCGAGGGCCGCCTCAAATCCCCCGAATACGTCGCCAGCATCACCCGAGTCTACCGCCACGCCCTCGATAAAATTTGCACCCCCGCGACCGCTGCTCCCGCCGCGCAAAAATTTCCCGTCACCGCCTCGCGCGACCCCGCGCACTACGAACTCCAGATGGCGTTCTCCCGCGGTCAATACACGGGCTGGTTTCGCGGCATCAACAACCAGGAGCTCGCCCACGGCCGCTTCGGCACCAAGCGCGGCGTCTTCCTCGGCTCGATCACGCGCGTCAGCGGCGAATCGGTCGCACTCACCCTTTCCGCGCCCATCAAACCCGGCGACGGCGTCGTCTTCGACGCCGGCAATCCCGCCGAGCGCGAAGAAGGCGGCCGCGTTTACCAAGTAGAGCCTTCGCGCTCCACCGCCGGTGAAACGGTCCTGCGTTTCGGTCACGGCGATATCAACTGGCCCCGCGTTCGCGCTGGCCAACGCGTCTGGAAAACCAACGACCCAGCCCTCGACCGCGAACTACGCGCCACCTTCCAAGGCGAAAAAATTCGTTTTCAACGTCCGATCACCCTCGAGCTCCACGGCCATGTCGGTATTCCGCTCACCCTGATCGCCCGCGACGCACATGGCCGCCTCGCCCAAGCCGATTCCACGCTTCCCCTCGCCGCCGCCGAAAATCAACCGCTCACCACCGAGCGCTTGCGCGACCAACTCGGCCGGCTCGGCGGTACGCCGTTTTGCCTCGGCGAACTGATCAACCATCTCGAGGGCCCCGTCATGCTCCCCGTCAGCGAACTCAACCGTCTGCGCCGCGAAACGATCGCCGCCCTTGAGCAACGCGCTGCCGAACCCACGCGTTGGCAATTTCATTGCGCACCGTCCGGCCTCGCCGCGCTCCCTCTGCCCGCCGCGTCTGCCGCGCCAGCGGCTGCGCCCGAAATCATCGTCGTCGTACGCAGTCTCGAGCAACTCGACGCCGCCCTCACCTGCGCCGGCATCGCTACCGTCTACTGCGAATTCGAAAACCCCAAACACTACCGCGACGCCGTCACGCGTTTCCGCGCCTGGCAAGCCACGGCAGCCGCCACCGCGCCCGGCCTGCCGGCGTCGTCGATCTGGGTCGCCCCGCCACGCATCACTAAACCGGGCGAAGAATGGATTCTTAAACAGGTCCGCTCGTGTGAAGCCGACGGTTACCTCGTGCGCAATTACGACCACCTCGCCTACTTTGCCGCCGATCGCCGCCGTGGCGATTTCTCGCTCAACGTCGCCAATCCCCTCACCGCCGCCCACTACCTCCAAGGTCACGGCCTGGAGCGCGTAACCGCGAGCTACGATCTGAACATCGTCCAACTAGAAGCCCTCCTCCAAGCCGCACCCGGCGCCTGGTTCGATCTTACGATCCACCAACACATGCCGATGTTTCACATGGAGCACTGCGTCTTTTGCGCGTTCTTATCCAAGGGCAAAGACTACCACGATTGCGGTCGCCCCTGCGACACGCACCGCGTCGCCCTTCGCGACCGCGTCGGCGCCGAACTCCCGCTCAAAGCCGACGCCGGTTGCCGTAACACCGTCTACAACAACCGCGCGCAGACGGGCGCAGACTACGTCGCTCGTCTCCTCGAGCTCGGAGCGCGTAGCTTCCGCGTCGAATTTGTTAACGAAGTCGCCGACGAAGTTGTACGCACGCTCACACGTTATCAGCAACTGTTGCGCGGTGAGATCACCGGCGCTGAAGTATGGCGCGAATTAAAGCTGCTCAACCAACTCGGCGTCACACGGGGCCAGATGGAAACCGCCCCGCAATTAATCGCCAAGAAACGCTAAAGCGCGTTGAGCGCGCAACGCACGCTTACTTTGAGCGCTGGATCAATTCTACTTCGTAGCCTTCCGGCGCATCGATGAACGCGATCACCGAGCCGCTGCCCGTGACCGTCGGCCCATCGCTCAAGGTATAACCCTTCGCCGCCGCCGCCGCGGCAAACGCCGTCAGGTCTTCCACCTCAAAGGCGAGGTGCATCAAATCTGGCTGCACGACGACACTCGGTGCACCTGTGGGCATCTGACAGATTTCGATTTCCTCGTCACTGTTGGGCGTCGCCAGAAACGCCAACTGCGCGCCGCGCGGCGAGGTGTGCCGACGCGAGACGGTAAGCCCGATCGCCTCTTCGTAAAATTTTACGGTGCGGGCGAGGTCGTTGACGCGCATGCGCGTGTGCAAAAGTTTTTTGATCATCGTGTCGGCAAACGTGCAGGACTTCTCTCGCCTAGCCAATGCGATTTCCCGCGCGCGCTAGCGTGGCCGGAGCAACTCAGTTTTGGTGAAAAACTTCTTCCAGGCCAAGCGACACGGGACTGTTATCCGCGTTACAGGGCATCATCTCGCGCATGAAGGCCCACCAACGGCGGCAAACCTCGGTCTGCGCGATCGCGGCCCATTGCGCCTCGCTCTCGATCTCCGCGTAGCCAAAAAGCTGGCGCGTCTCAGGGTGCAGAAAGATAGAATAATTGTGGACCCCATGGCCTTTGAGAACGCCTTCGAGCTCGGGCCAGATAGGCGCGTGACGGCGGCGATATTCCACTTCAAGGCCGGGATGGACTGACATGACAAAAGCTTTTCGGATCATGGTGATTTAAGCGGAGGAACGGCGTCGCGCTCAAGCGCGTGCACGAGGGTTTCAAAGCGGTTACGGTCGGCGGGGTCACGCGAGATTTTCATGCCATGCCGCGCAAGCGCGAGGGCTTCGGGCGAAAAATTGCGTTGCGCGGCGAGCATCGCGGTGCGCCAGACAAGGGCGGTGCTGCGCGGGAAGCGCTGGACGCCTTCGATGACATCAGTGAATTCTTCGCGCGTAGGTGAGCGTGCCGCCTGAGCCCAAAGAGCGGCGAGGAGGCCGTAAACCTGGACCATGGGCGGGCGTTGTTGGCGGGCGTTATTTAGAGGCCCAATGATACGGGCAACTTGAGCATCCGTGAACGGCGCGGCGGAGGACGCTGCTTCTTCAAAGTTAAGGCGGGCGAGTTCGAAATAAGCTCGCGGGCGCTCAACCTTAGCTTGAGCGGCTGCTTCAAGAAAAGTGCGGGCACGAGCGTTTTTACCCTCAAGACGTTCGGCGAGGCCAAGAGCCGCGAGTAGACGTGCGTCACGCTCGCCGCGAATGTAGGGAGCGATCAGGGCGAGGCGCGCTTCGTCGGTGTGACCACCGAGGCGAAAGGCTTCGCCGACGATGCGTCCGGACTCCGCATCGGTGGCGTCGCGAAGAATCAAGCTGGGCGCATCGGGCAGGCTCTGGCCTTTCTTCGCGACATACTGCATGGACTTATAATCCGTAAAATCGATGTAACCGCGTAACTCGAGGGCCATAGCGCGGAAATCGAGACCGAAACAATCTTTGAAAATCTCCTCGGTGGGTGGCTCTTGGCCAATGCGGGTTAGAAATTTCAGAAAACCTTTTTGGTATTTTTGGCCACGGCCATACAGACAGAGGTGAACGAAGGCGTAGGATTGCGCAGCCCAATTGCCGGCGCGTTCAGCGGGTGGGCCGGCAAAGAGCTCGGGCATCGAGAGAAGATGTTGGCGAGCGAGTTGACGGTTGAAGTCACCGGTGCGAGGGCCACCGAAGCCGTCGCCAATCATGGCAAAATTAATCCACTTCTTGGTCACATCGATGGAGGCGAAGAGCTGGACGAGTCCTTCCTCAAACCACGCGGGCGGTTTGCCCCCGGACTGACGGCGGATGAGGTAGCGGAAATATTCTTTGTAAAAACCGCGGTAAGGATCGGCTTCTTCAGTGGTGTTGTCGTCGAGTAAAATTTCAGAGAGCGCGAAATCGACGACGATAGCGCCGCGCTCAGGATCGTCAAAAAACAGGCTATTGGTGCGGTAACGATCGTCACCGCGATCGGCAGGCATAAAGCGCTCAAAGTCATTGCCGCGGCCGGTAAGAATGAGGCTGGTGGGCACGGTGACGTTGCCGCCAGTGAAGCCGGGCATAATCTCGTTGATGGCGGCTTGAAGCAGAAAAAAATCCTCAGCGAAACGCTTTGTCTGGCTAACCGAGATACTGGAGAGAATTTCGAAGCCGGGAATGGACGCGTAATGCCACGAGGCCATCGGCGGGAGCACACGCGAATCCGTCACTTCAAATTTCGGGAGCTCGATGGGCGGAGCGGTTGATGGTGACTCGGCGACCGCAAACGTCAGCGCAAGCCAAGCCCCGAAACCGAGCCTGCAACGCAAGTAGGAGCGTGGGGCAAGCATGGCGAGCGAGCGGGCCGCGACCTCAAGACTTGGCGGGCGGAGCCTTGGGAGCGCTCATCGCTTTGAACTTCGCCTGAGCTTCTTCAAAGGCGCCGGACGGGAGTTGGGTTTTGAGTTCAGCGAAACGCGTCTGCGCGACTCCGGCCGGCGAGGTGCGAAGCCCGTGCTCGATGAGCGCGGCGGCCCCTTTAAATTCCTTGAGGCGCAGACAAAGAAGCGTGGTGCGGTAAACAAGCGCGAGGCGGCGAGGAAACAGGTTCACGCCCTCGAAGAGCATACCCATGATCTCAGGCTTAGGGTCATCAACACTGCGCGCGTAAACATCGCCGAGCAACTCGTAGACTTCGGGCATGGACGGGGGCTGGAGTCGAGCGACGAGAAGGGGCGCAGAAAGTTCGGCGGTTTGCGCAGATGTAAAAGAAGCCTCGGGACCGGCGGTGGTTTGTGCGGATTGAAAGCGCAAGCGAGCAAGCTCAAGGTGTGCAAGCGGACGGACAACTTTGCCGGCGGCGGCGGCTTCAAGAAATTTACGAGCGCGGTCGGTGTGATCGACACTGCGCTCATAGAGACCGAGGGCGGCAAGCAGGCGCGGGTCGCGTTCGCCGCGCGTGTAAGGTGTGATAAGCGCGATGCGCGCTGGCTCTTTTAATTCAGCGAGGAGCATCGCCTCGCCCTTGATGCGTCCGACTTCCGCATCGGTGGCGTCGCGGAGAACGAGCGGCGTGGCTTCACCAAGGCCTTCGCCTTTTTTGGAGCTCCAGCCGAGGGATTTGTAATTGGTGAAATCGAGATATCCCCGCAACTCGAGCAACATGTCTTTGTAGCCGATACCAAAGCATTCTTTGAACATGGGCTCCGTAACGGGCTCTTTGGCAGAGCGCTGAATGAAGGTGACGAAGCCCTTTTGGAAACGCTGGCCTGTCTGATAAAGACACATATGAACGAAAGCGGTGGATTGTTTAGCCCACTTGCTACCGATGGAATTGCGCGCAACGGGGTCGTCGTGTTTCACGGCGAACATCTCAGGAAACGACATGAGGTGCGTGCGCTGGAGTGCGGCGTTGAAATCGCGGTCCTCTGCGGCGGCAGTGAGCGGCGCAACCGTGTCACCATCAGCGGCCGCGAGGGCGTTGAGTTGGGCGGCGTTGGCCTGCTGGATCGAGACCGTGTTGGGATCGTCGAGTTTGGCGAACTCGATCAACGTGGGACTGACCTTCATACCCATAAGCAACTGCGCGAGCCCTTCCTCGAGCCATGCGGCGAGTCGGGGCGTGGTGCGCGCAAGCAGCGAGTGGACGTATTCGCGATAAAGCTGTTTATAGGCATCGACCTCAATACTGCCGTTATTTTCGACGCCACTAGCGTTAAACTCAGTCTCAAGCCCAGCTAGGGACAACTCGCGGGTTTGTAGATCTACGACGATGGCCGAGCGCTCGTTGTTGCGCAAAAAGAGGCTGGCCATGCCTTGGGCGGGACCAGCGTCGGCGGTTTTAGGGACGAAGGTTTTGAATTTATCCCCACGGCCGCAAAGGATGATCGAGACGGGCGTAGGACTGCGCCCAAGAAGCGAAGGCCAAACGACGCCGATAGCTTGGTTGAATAACTGGAAGTCCTGGATGAGACGCTTGGTTTCACGGTCCGAGGCGTTGGAAAGAATTTCAAAACCAGCAATCTCAGCATGGCGCCAAGCTTCGGGCGGCGGCAAATCGCGCGCATCAGTGACGGTGTAGGCGGGCAACGCGACGACCGGATCGTACTGGGCGCTCACAGGATCTTGCGCGGGAGCCGGGGTGAGGCTGGCGAGGAACAATAAAGCCGGTAGGGACAGGCGCTTCATGGGGAAAATGTGTGAGTAATCAAAAAGGTAGCGGCCGTAGCGATAAAACGCGCTCGCAAGAGCATTGCGCGAGTTAAAACCAAGTGCTTGGATTGACGCATTCCGAGCCCCTAAAGTTTCGAAGAGAAGATTCGAAGACAAACCCGAGGGTCACGTTTACCCGCTTGCGTCGGATCCGTCCTAGGCGGCAAACTGAACTAGTTAATGACGCTCGGGTGGTGGAATGGCAGACACGAAGGTCTTAGAAGCCTTTGCCGTAAGGTGTGCAGGTTCGAGTCCTGTCCCGAGCACCAATAACAGAAAACCGGCGCAGTCCGGCGAAACGCTTCAGGGCGCAACGCCGAGGCGGTCGCCCATCTTGGCGTAGGTTTCGAGCTGTTGAACGCTTTGATCCAGAATATCGGCATCGAAACGGATGCGGCCCGCTTGAAATAAAGTGATCACACATGAACCGCCAAACGAGAATAGGCCCTTTTCGTCGCCCTTAGCCACATCGCGGCCAAACGTGTAGCTTTGCACGATACTGCCGACATTCGTCGCACCGACTTCGAGCATCGCAACTTCCCCGAAACCGGGTGCTTGGATAAGCGTAAGTTCGCGTTTGTTTTCGATCAAGTAGTGGATGTTACGTCGCAGCGCGACCGGACTCACCGAATAAAGCCAACCGTTGATCAAACTCGCCTCGCCTGGGGTGCCGCCGACGGGAAAATGAAAGCGGTGATAATCCACAGGGCATAGGCGTGAGATAAGCATCGCGCCGCCGGCGAATTTTTTCGCGAGCACGCGCTGATCTTCGGGTAACGCGGCTTCGCCGAGCAATTCCGCCAATGAAAATTTCATACCCTTGACGTAAAAACCCTCTGCGGTGTCCACGTTTTGAAACGCAAGGTGGCGCCCATCAGCAGGAAAAACTGCGACCGTATCACCCGACGCAATGGGACGCGCGGTGGGTTTAAGCGCGCGGTAGAAAAATTCGTTGAACGTCTTATAATCGAAGGGCGACTTCAGGAACTCATCCACATCGAGGTTGTACTTCGTAATGAAAGGAATGATTTCCAGCGCGCTATCACGCTTCGTCATCTTACGACCGTACCATTGCGAGAACCACGCACGGCGCGCGAGTAACCATACGGCTGCGCGACCGAGCGGATTGCCGTAAGCGAAGCGGAGCCAGCCTTCACCGTAGATCTGCTCGGTTTTGAGCATGCGGGCGCAGCGGTCGTAGTAGCGGATGGGTTCGGCGGACATGCCCGCAAAGGTTCATGCATCGCCGCCTCCGCGCAAAGGAGAAAACGCCGAAACCCAAAGGCGCCGGCTCCGGGAAAACCGGCTAGTTCATCACCAGTTCGTCGGCCTTCACCGTGAATTTCACCGCGCTGCCTTCGGCGACGGCGCCCGAGATGAGCGAACGGGCGAGCTTGGTCTCTATGTGGCGTTGCAAGAAGCGTTTCAACGGCCGCGCACCAAAGACCGGGTCGTAGCCTTTTTCCGCGGCCCAATCCTTCGCCGTTTTATCGAGAACGACTGTGATGCGGCGATCGGCGAGACGTTTGTTCAGATCGGCGAGGAGCAAGTCGACGATGATCGTGATCTCATCGAGCGTGAGTGGCTTAAAGAGGATCGTTTCGTCGATGCGGTTAAGAAACTCGGGGCGGAAGGCTTTGCGCAGCTCCATCATCACGCTCTCGCGTACGCTCTCAGGAATCGTGTCGCCGGTGACGCCTTCAAGTAGATGCCGCGAACCCAAGTTGGACGTCATGATGATGATCGTATTTTTGAAATCTACCGTGCGGCCCTGAGAATCCGTGATGCGACCATCGTCGAGAACTTGGAGCAAGACGTTGAACACATCGGGGTGCGCTTTCTCGATTTCGTCGAACAGCACCACGGCATAGGGCTTGCGGCGGACCGCCTCGGTGAGTTGGCCGCCTTCGTCGTACCCAACGTAGCCGGGAGGCGCGCCAATGAGACGGGAAACGCTGTGCTTTTCCATGTACTCGGACATATCGATGCGGACCATCGCGGCCTCAGTGTCGAAGAGCGTTTCAGCGAGCGTCTTGGCGAGTTCGGTTTTGCCGACGCCAGTCGGACCGAGGAACAGGAAACTACCGACGGGCCGGCGCGGATCTTTGATGCCGCTGCGGGCCCGGAGGATCGCCTCGGTCACAAGTGTAACCGCTTCGCTTTGACCGACAACGCGCTGGTGCAACACGTCCTCAAGTCGCAGTAATTTGTCTTTCTCGCCCTCGACGAGTCGGGTGACGGGTACACCGCTCCATTTAGAAACCACCTCAGCAATTTCATCCTCGGAGACTTCTTCTTTAAACAGCGTCGTTTGTTCGCGGCCCTTTTTATTCAAGCGTTTTAGTTCTTCCTCCATTTGCGGAAGTTTGCCGTGGCGCAGCTCGGCGACTTTGTTGAGATCGTAGGCCCGTTCGGCTTTTTCCATTTCCAGCCGCGTGGCGTCGATCTCCTCGCGGAGCTTACGAGTTTTTTGAACCGAGGCTTTTTCTTTTTCCCAGTGAAGACGGATGCCTTTAGATTTTTCGCGCGCCTCGGCGAGCTCTTGCCGCAGCACGTCAAGGCGGCGCTTGCTGGCGTCGTCTTTTTCTTTGGCGAGGGCGGTCTCTTCGATTTCGAGGCGAAGAACTTTGCGGGTGAGCTCATCGAGCTCCTGCGGCATCGAATCCATCTCAGTGCGGATCATGGCACACGCCTCGTCCATCAGATCGATGGCTTTGTCGGGCAGAAAACGATCGGTGATGTAGCGGTTGGAAAGCGTCACGGCGGCGACGAGTGCATTGTCCTGAATGCGCACACCGTGGTGGAGCTCGAAACGCTCCTTGATGCCGCGCAAAATCGAGAGCGCGTCTTCGACCGTGGGTTGATCTACAACAACGGGTTGAAAGCGGCGCTCGAGGGCGGCGTCTTTCTCGATGTGCTGACGGTATTCGTCGAGCGTAGTCGCGCCAATGCAGTGCAACTCGCCGCGCGCAAGCATCGGCTTGAGCAGATTACCCGCGTCCATAGCGCCGTCGGTCTTGCCGGCGCCAACGATGGTATGGAGCTCGTCGATAAACAAAATGATGCGTCCTTCGGCTTGCTTCACTTCGTTGAGCACGGCCTTCAAGCGCTCTTCAAATTCACCGCGGTATTTAGCACCGGCGACGAGCGAACCCATATCGAGTGAGAAGATGGTTTTGTCCTTGAGGCCTTCAGGGACGTCGCCGCGCAGGATGCGTTGGGCGAGACCTTCGACGATAGCGGTCTTGCCGACGCCTGGCTCGCCAATGAGCACTGGGTTGTTTTTGGTTTTGCGCGAGAGGATGCGGATGGTGCGGCGGATCTCTTCATCGCGGCCGATGACGGGATCCATTTTGCCTTTGCGCGCTTGGGCGACGAGGTCGATGCCGTACTTCTCGAGGGCCGCATAGGTAGCCTCGGGGTTATCGGTCGTGACGCGTTGGTTGCCGCGAATCTCCTGGAGTACTTTGAGAACTTTGGCGCGCTCGAGCGTGAAGCTTTTGAAGAGTTTCTTGAGTGCCTCAGGTTTGCCAATCTCGAGAAGACCTAGGAAGAGGTGTTCGACTGAAATAAATTCGTCTTTCAGGGACTTGGCTTCGACCTCGGCGCGCGTGAATACATCGTTCACAGCTTGGGTGACATACACTTTGGAGGAATCGACGCTGCCGGTGACTTTAGGGGTGCGCTCGAGTTCGCGCTCCACGGCGAGCGCGAGGGCGCTCGCGGTAATTCCGAGTTTGTCGACGAGACCGGGGACCAAGCCGCTCTCTTGGGCGAGCAAAGCGGAGAGCAAATGCCACGTGTCGACCTCGTGATGGTTGAGACGACGGGCGATGGCCTGGGCGTCCGTGACAGCCTGGCGTGACATCTGGGTGAAGGTATTCAAGTCCATATAAGAACCGAAACCTGCAGGGACCGCGCCAGTATCTACCCCGAGGGCAAAGGGGCCGAGCGTGGCTAAAGTTGAGTCAGTTCGTGACGCTCAGGCCCAAGTGTAGCGTCACGAAGGCGCAGTATGACCTAGTGAATTATAGGCCGGCGCCAAACACGGCCCTACTTCGTGTTGATCTCATAAACCTCAACGATGGCGACGCCGGGTTTGGCGGGTTGATCAGGGAGACTCTCGAACGGTTGAACCAGTACAGTGTAACTACCGGGAGCAAGGTCGGCCATGACGCACGGTTCGCGACGATTGCCCGGAGCATAGCCGGTGGCGTAAATCTGTTTCTCGCTAAAATAGGTCACCGTGGGCCGGAAATCGTCGGCGACACCATTCACGCGCGTTGAGCCCGTGCTCCAGTCGTCGTTTTTCATAACAAGTTCGCCAGCAGAATTATAAATTTCTAGGTAGGGGTCATCCATCGCGGTCAGACCGTATTTGGCGAGAGATGGTCCTTGAACGCGGATCAGAATTCGCTTCGTCGGGCCGGAGCCAGCTTGTACGACGAAGCCGCCAATCATGGTCTTGGAACGGTCAGCGTAACCACGGGTAGAAAGATTGATGACCTTGTTGTCGTTGCGATCAACCTCGTAGGCTTCAATTAGCGTGGTACCGGTACCGCCGTCGCTAGACTCCACGTTGACCGTATAACTGCCCGGATCGAGCACGGTAAGGAGCGCGGAGTCCTTGCTGCCGGAGGGAAAAGGAAACGCACCGACGGAGGCACTGGCAGCGGCGATCTGGGTTCCAGCGGAAGCCTGTCCGACGGGCGTAGCCCAGTTGTCGTTTTCACCGATTTTGGCAGGCAGCGAGCGATCCGTCCGGAAAAGCGTAATGCGGGGATCAGCAATAGTGTTGGGTACATTAAAGGGCGAAGCCGCGATGGCGGGGCCGGAGGCGCGCACCAACATTTTCTTGGCCACCGAGCCTTGGATGACGAAGCCGGCGATGAGTTGTTGTTCGCCGACTCCACTGAAGGCGCGAGTGGCGACATTGATGAGGGTGCCGGTGTTGGTGGCGGTCTGGGTTTGCAGACGGTAGTTGGCGACTTCGAAGGCGCTTTGATCGACGGTGAGAGCGTTATAGGCTTCTCCGCTTTGCCCGCTCGCGATGCCAACGGGTACGCTGATCGGCGCTGGTGCGATAATATTGGGATTAGAGAAATACGCGAGGCGAGTGCCAGGAGCGTACGCCATGATCGTGCGATAGGTAATTTGGTTACGACCAACCAAGCGATAACCGTAACTATGAGAATAAGCGCCAGTGCCTTGGGTGCCGTCGGTGTTCTTAGAATTTTCCCGATCGTGAGCGCAGCCCAGGTTATGTCCGAACTCGTGCGTGACGGTTTCCTGACTCGTCACATACGCATACTGGACGACACAGAAACCAAAGAGCGGGTTATAATTTTCACCTGGCGAGGCGAGCATGTAGCCTAGACCCGCACTCGTGGTATCGGTACGCTGGAGAATCAAGCACGTGAGGTCCGCACCGGATTGATCGCGCAGGGCATGAATCTCATCCATCTTGCCATCGGTCGTGGACCGCAACGCCGTAAGCGCGTCACTTTGCCAAGAAGCGACGGAGCCGGTGAGTTCGTCGCCGGCCAAGTTGACTTCAGCGATTTTGACTAACCGCACTCGGGCGGCGATCAGACTGGCGGCGAAGTCGCTGTTAATCTTGGCGGTGGCGTTGTCGAAAAAGCTTTGAATCGCCGCCGTGCGCGCTGTGCCTGACAAGGTCGACATCACGGCCTGCGTGTAAAGAAACATGAGATCAACCGTGACATTGGCACCGGCGCTGGCTGCGCTCGGTGGGATCAACCGAGCATCGCTCACGCCCGCTGATTCGATTTGGGCCGCGGCGACTTTGCGGCGCGCGAGGGCCGCGATCGCATCGGTATCGAGGACGGGCCGTGGGGTATTGATCATGCCGCAGGGCGGGACTAGGGCGTCATCAATTTGGAAAAATTGTGCGAGTTCCGCCGTGGCTGCGCGCAGCGCGTAGCTACCCAGCTCAACGTCCTGAATCGAAGCGTGAAGAAAACCGGCGTTGTAGGATAAAATCACGCGACTGTGCGGCCGCCCCTCGATCGTTCCCGTGCTCGTGAAGCGGTCGGGGCCCATGGAATTTGTACCGACGATCACGACGCTGAGCGCTGAGCCGTTGGGCAAAGGAATCTCGACGCGACCAACGCCCGGTTGTTGCCAAAAGGGAGAATCTTTTGCGGTGAACAGCGCGGCGTTGAGTCGCACGTAATGGATCGCCTGCGCGGGCGCTGGCAAAGCCCGGTCGAGGACCGTAGCATCGGCCGGTTGAGTATAGGTAAACAAGGGCTGCGCGGAGGCCAGCGGCAATGCAGCCGTCGGGTTCAAATCCTCAGACGCAGCCTCAAGCCCAGAATGATCGGCAGGTGAGCTCTTAGGTCCGGACTGAGCGACACTCGTGATGAGCTCATGACGCTCGGATTGCGCGTCTGACACCGTTTGACGCTCAAGCCTCCATAAGGTGAAACTCGCCAGCATCAGCACCCCCAACAACACCATCGTGCGCCTTTGGGAGGGGGGGGTCATGATAGAAGAAGTGGAGTGTGAAACGCCATCAATGCAATGCCATTAGATCGCGTTTAAGTAGAACTGAAGCGCACCGATTCCACGGCGAGTCCTGTCACGAAAATGTAACTCCACGAAGGTCTGCTGAGATTGAACGTTTCCGAGAGTGGCGGAGTCTTCCCCTCGTAGTTCACAGGTTTGCTTGGTGTTAGGTTCAGGTAGAACGAAGGCCGTCCAGGGGTGGACGGCCTTCACTGTGTTTAAGAAGCAATGGTGGGCCGGGTGGGATTCGAACCCACAGTCAAAGGATTATGAGTCCTCTGCTTTAACCATTAAGCTACCAGCCCAAAATTTAACCAGTCCAGCCACTTAGAAAAGTCGCGGGGCGACATCTCATGGTAACTAAACCTAAAGAAAGATACCAGGGTTTAACCTGCCCAAGACTCTGTTGTATAATTTGGAACCGGGTCAACTGTGACCCATCTCGCGGGTGCAAAATATAGCGAGTAGCTGAGCTGCGGGCCCAAGCTTAAAGCGCGGGCGGAGATTCGAACCGGCGTGCCTTATGCGGGTAAAATGGTGGACGCTGGCGGACTCGAACCGCCGACCCCCTGCGTGTGAAGCAGGTGCTCTAACCAACTGAGCTAAGCGTCCCTCTAATCGAGCGGTCAACATGCCGCTCAGTTTAGGCCGAATCAATCTTGTTTTCTAAAACGAGTGTTTCACTCCGGTTTTTTTGAGGAGCGCCGGCGCTATTTTTTGGTGACCAACGCACGCTTTCTAGTGGGCACGACCGTGCGACAGATTTCGCAAACCGTGCCGTCACAGGCATGCGCCGAGCAATGTTGCCGGCCGTAAAAAATGATTCTCAGGTGCAAGGCATTCCAATGCTCCCGCGGAAAGAGTTTTTTCAAATCCGCCTCCGTTTGCTGTACGTTTTTTCCGTTCGTCAATTTCCACCGCTGAGCCAGTCGGTGAATATGCGTGTCGACCGGAAACGCCGGAACACCGAACGCCTGCGCCATAACGACGCTCGCAGTTTTGTGCCCTACTCCGGGCAACGCCTCCAATTCCGCAAAACTCGCTGGCACCGCCCCCTCGTGATGCTCAATTAACAACCGCGACAGCTCCCGGATCGCTTGTGCCTTACGCGGCGCTAATCCGCAGGGGCGCACGATCGCATCAATCTCCTTCACCGTGCGCTGAGCCATCTCAGCAGGAGTCGCGGCCAGTCTAAACAACGCCGGCGTCACAAGGTTCACGCGCTTATCCGTACATTGAGCCGAAAGTAAAACGGCGAGCAACAACGTGTAAGCATCCTTGTGATCGAGCGGCACCGGCGTCTCCGGGTACAGCTCCGCCAAACGGCGATCGATCCACTCCGCCCGATCAATCCTAGTACAAAAAGGTTTTTTTACCCCGTGCGTTGCCATGGTCCGCAAAGCAGTCGCGCTTCGCGGTCAAAAACAAACCCTTAATAGCGGGTTCATTTTTCAAATCGCGATTGCACGGGCGCCAACGGCTTCCACTGTATATTCACACTCATGTCTTCGTCCGCCGCTCTTCTCGCCCCGACCGACACCTTTGCCCGCCGCCACACCGGCGACCACGCCCCCGAAACAGCTGCTATGCTCGCGCTGCTCGGTTACGCATCGGTCGATGCGCTCGTCGATGCGGCCGTCCCGCCGCATATTCGCCGAGGGGCACTGAACGTCCCCGCCGCCTTAGGGGAAACCGCCGCCCTCGCCGAACTGCGTACGCTCGCGGGCGAAAATAAGGTCTTCCGCAATTTCATCGGTGCTGGTTACTACGACACGGCCACGCCGGGCGTTATCCAACGCACCATTCTCGAGAACCCCGGCTGGTACACCGCTTACACGCCTTACCAAGCCGAAATTTCGCAGGGTCGTCTCGAGGCGTTGCTCAACTTCCAGACGCTCGTGACCGATCTCACAGCGCTCGAAATCGCCAACGCCTCCATGCTCGACGAGGGCACCGCCGCCGCCGAAGCCATGATGATGTGTCACCGCCTCAAAGACGGTGACGACGACGCGCACCGCCGCTTTTTCGTCTCCGAAAAATGCCACCCGCAGACGATCGATATCGTCAAAACCCGAGCCATTCCCCTCGGCATCGACGTCGTCATAGGCGACCACCGCACCTACGCGCCCGCTGCGGATTGCTTCGGCGTACTCGTGCAATACCCTGACACCACCGGCTCGATCCATGACTTCGAAAACTTCTTCGTTGCTGCGCACGCCGCGGGTGCCTTCACAATCGTCGCGACCGATTTACTCGCGCTGACGCTCCTGCGCGCACCGGGTGAATTTGGCGCCGATGTCGCCGTCGGCTCAGCCCAACGTTTTGGCGTACCCCTCGGATTCGGTGGCCCCCACGCCGGTTTTCTCGCGACCAAAGACGCCTTCAAACGCCAGATGCCTGGCCGCCTCGTGGGTGTTTCAAAAGACGCTCAAGGCGATCCCGCTATGCGACTGGCCCTCGGCACGCGCGAGCAACACATTCGGCGCGACAAAGCCACCTCCAACATCTGCACCGCCCAAGTTCTTCTAGGCGTGATGGCTTCGATGTACGCCGTTTACCACGGCCCCACCGGCCTTGTTAAAATCGCTCGCCGCGTGAAGCTTCTCACCGAGCTCCTCGCTGCCGGGCTGCGCAGCGTCGGCGCCACAGTAAACGGCGAGCCCGTGTTCGACACGCTGACAATTGGCAACGTCGCCCCCGAGCGGGTCCACGCGGCCGCGGCCGCGAAAAAAATCAATCTCCGCCGCCTCAACGCCAACACCGTCGGTGTCTCCCTCGACGAAACCACCACGATCGAAGAGGTGCAGACGATCCTTAGCTTTTTTAGCGAATCGGGCGCACTCAACCTCGCCGCCGCTGAGGGCCAACTCGCAACGTTTCCCGCGGCGTTTGCGCGCACGAGTACGTTTCTCACGGCGGCGACGTTCAACCGTTACCACACCGAGCACGAAATGCTGCGATACATCAAGCGTCTCGAAGCTAAAGACCTTTCGCTGTGCCACTCAATGATCTCGCTCGGCTCATGCACGATGAAGCTTAACTCGACCTCCGAGATGCTGCCCGTCTCTTGGCCCGAATTCGGCAAGCTTCATCCCTTCGCGCCGTCCGAGCAGACGCGCGGCTACGCCAAACTTTTCAAAGACCTCGAAACCTGGCTTGCCGATATCACCGGTTTCGCGGGCATTTCCTTGCAACCCAACGCCGGCTCACAGGGTGAATACGCCGGGCTCCTCGTCATCCGCGCTTACCACGAGGCGCGCGGCCAAGGCCACCGCAACATTTGCCTCATTCCCACGAGCGCCCACGGTACCAATCCGGCCAGCGCCGCTATGTGCGGCTTCACTGTGGTCCCCGTCGCCTGCGACGCACTCGGCAACATCGACGTCGCCGACCTCAACGCCAAAGCGACCGCACACGCGCACGATTTAGCCGCGCTCATGGTCACCTACCCGTCCACCCACGGCGTGTTTGAGACCGCCATCAAAGACATCTGCGCGACGATCCACGCGCACGGTGGCCAAGTCTACATGGACGGCGCCAACATGAACGCCCAAGTCGGCCTCACTTCGCCCGGTCACATTGGCGCCGACGTCTGCCATCTTAATCTCCACAAAACCTTTTGTATCCCTCACGGCGGTGGCGGCCCCGGTATGGGGCCCATTGGTGTCGCCGCGCACCTGGTACCGTTTCTACCCGGTCACCAAGTTGTCCCACCCGTAGGCACGCAGAAATCAGCCATCGGCGCCGTCTCGGCCGCACCCTACGGTTCGGCCAGCATCCTCGTGATTTCCTGGATGTATATCCGCATGATGGGACCCGACGGCCTCAAGGCCGCGACCCAACACGCGATCCTCAAGGCGAATTACATGGCCAAACGCTTAGAGAAATTTTTTCCCGTGCTCTACCGCGGCAACGCCGGCCTCATCGCCCATGAATGCATCATCGATCTACGCGCTTGGAAAAAATCCGGGATCGAAGTCGAAGACGCCGCGAAACGCCTCATGGATTACGGCTACCACGCACCGACCATGTCGTTCCCTGTACCCGGAACGTTCATGATCGAGCCCACCGAGAGCGAAGCCCAGAGCGAGCTCGATCGTTTCTGCGACGCGCTCATTTCCATTCACGGCGAAATGCAAGCCGTCGTGCACGGCGAATCCGACAAGGCCAACAACCCGCTCAAACACTCCCCGCACACCGCGAAAGTCGTCTGCGGCGACACTTGGGATCACCCGTACTCGCGCGAGATCGCGGCGTTTCCGAGCGCTTTTACCAGACAAGCCAAATTCTGGCCGAGCGTGGGCCGCGTCGACAACGTCTACGGCGACCGCAATCTGGTTTGCTCCTGCCTCGGCATGGAAGCCTACGCCGAAGCGAAACCGTAAAAGCCGACGCAGATTATTCCCTAAAAAGGCGCGTTGCTCTCGACGCGCCTTTTTCGTTCTCGTTGTGGCCGATGAAAATCATCCGCCACCTCTCCCCCGCTGGCCCTGCTTACGCCGCGCTGCAATCCGACGGTTCCGCCCGCGAAATCGCCGGAGA
>RGAX01000110.1 GCA_009919985.1 Opitutaceae bacterium | reverse complement strand
GCTCGAAAACGCGAACCCGTCTGAGAGACCGGTCAGAGTCCGGCTCGCCAGGAATCCCGGTCAAAGTGGCGCAAGCCGCTTAGACCGGGAGGATGTCAAGTCATCACCACGACCCCTTACCTACCTCAGGATAGTATGGCCCTCACGATGGATGGCACCAAACGCTGGCCCGACGCGAAACGGCTGGAAAAATTCGGAATCCGGCGCTGCCAGCTCTCTTCAGCTGCCGCTAAGGCTATCGTGGCCGAAGTGACCGAGGCGGTGGCATCCGCTTTGCCGACGTTAAAACAATTCGGTGAACTCGACCCTAAGGCAGGCGAAACTCCGGAGCGCATGCGTTTAGCTTGGATCGAAGGCCTCGCCTCCCTTGCCTAGTCTTAATACCAAATCAGTAGTTCGTTGGTTCATAACTCTTAGCTGCTAGATAAGTACGCTCGTTTAAAAAGCCGCTGTCCCTTGCCGCCATTTTGGTTTAAGCCCAAGTTCTTCCACGCATGAAAGCTTCCGAATTTTTCAGTCTGCCGGCCTCGCTCGCTTCGTTCGCCGCACATTTTCCGGGTGAAGTCGCGCCTTGGGAATGGTTGAAAAGGATTGGGCCAGCCCTAGCCGCGCAGAATTTTGCGCAACCGCAGGCCACCCGTCCTTCTGGGGTGCATATTGAGGGAAACGTTTACATTCACCCCTCGGTCAAGCTTCCGGCCTACGCCACAATCATCGGTCCGGCCTGGATTGGGGAAGGAACCGAGATTCGTCCCGGTGCTTATATTCGAGGCAATGTGATCGTCGGTGCTCACTGCGTCCTGGGCAACGCCTGTGAATTTAAAAATGCGCTGCTGCTTGATCACGCTCAAGTGCCGCATTTTAGCTACGTCGGTGACTCGATCATCGGCAACCACGCGCACCTTGGCGCCGGTGTGATCTGTTCTAATCTGCGGCTCGACCAGAAGCCTGTCATCGTGCGTACGCCCGAGAGGGTGTATGAAACCGGCCTGCGTAAATTTGGCGCGATCCTTGGCGATGCCGCCGAGGTTGGCTGCAACGCCGTACTTAATCCCGGCACTGTGCTTGGACGGCGAGCGCTCGTGATGCCCACCGTGGCTTTTGCCGGTTATCTACCTCCCGCCACCATCGCTAAGTCTCGCGGTGGGGTGACCCACCTTCCGCGGCGGGATTGACGCCGCGGCGCCGCCTGCCCGAAGCTCCGTTTTTTCATGCGCACACTCACCGGCATCACGCCTTCGGGCACGCTTCATATCGGGAATTATTTCGGCGCGATGCGGCCTGCCATCGACGCGCAGACGCGCGGCGACTGTTTCTACTTTATAGCCGATTACCACTCGATGACGACGGTCACCGATCCGCTGGAACGCCGCAAAAATACGCTCGGCATTGCGCTCGATTGGCTCGCTTGCGGGCTCGATCCCAAGACCAGCGTGTTCTGGCGCCAGAGTGATGTGCCCGAAGTCTGCGAACTGATGTGGATGCTCGGAACGCTGACGCCGATGGGTCTCATGGAGCGCGCCCATAGCTACAAAGACAAAACCGCCAAAGGCATTTCACCTAACTTCGGTCTCTTTGCGTACCCGGTGCTCATGGCGGCGGATATCTTGCTCTACGACACGCACCGTGTGCCCGTTGGTCGTGACCAGAAGCAGCACGTCGAGATGACGCGCGACATGGCGATCAAGTTCAACGAAGCCTATGGTGAAACGCTTGTTGTGCCGGAGTCTGAGATTCGCGACGAGGTTGCCGTGATTCCCGGGCTCGACGGCCAGAAAATGTCCAAGAGCTACGGTAATACGATCGAGATTTTCGGTGACGAGAAAGCGCTCCGTAAAAAAATCATGGGCATCGTGATGGACTCACGCACGCCCGCCGAGCCCAAGCCGGACGCCGACCAAAACCTCGCGATTCAGCTCCTGAAATTTTTCGCCCCCGCCGAGACTGCCGTTGATTTTGAAAACCGCCTCCGTGCCGGCGGACTGGGTTACGGCGATCTCAAGAAGGCGCTGTTCGAGCATTATTGGAATTACTTCGCCTCCGCGCGCGCGCGCCGCGCCGAACTCGCAGCGAATCTTGATCACGTCGATGCGGTCTTGCGCGACGGTGCGCTGCGTGCCCGAGCGGTCGCTGAGCAAGTGATCAACCGCGCCCGCAAGGCGAGTGGGCTGCGTTGAGCTTAGGCGCAACGCAGTTTCTTTTTGCGATCCTGCGCGCGATTGCCGCTTAGAGGATCGTGATACGAGGCGCTTGGAGCGCTGCGATGCGGGCCATGATGCGCTCGGCGGCGCGTTGATAGCGCTGATCTTTAGGATCCGTGGGATGATCGTAGTCGCCTGGCGCGAGGGCCGGGCCGAAGACCAATGAAACCGGCGTGCCTGGAACCAGTTTGCCGCTGCGACCAAAGGCTTCGTACGAACCGAAAAGCCGTACCGGCACGACGGGAACCTGGGCGCGTGAGGCTAACATCCCGACGCCGGGTTTCGGTGTTTGCAGGTTTCCATCGGGCGAACGAGTGCCTTCGGGAAATAAAATCACGACCTTGTTTTTCTTGAGCGCCCCGAGTACGCGTTTGATGGCGGTGACATCGGCGCCGCCATCGCGGTCCACGGGAATTGTGCCGACGGCATCAAGCCACCACGCCGCAAGGCCGGGTTTCCAGAGGGTTTTTCGGGCGAAAAACGAAACTTGTTTAGGCAACTGCGAGCCCACGAAGGGTGGGTCGAGCAGACTGGCGTGACTTGCTGCGATGAGGTAGGCGCCGTTGGCGGGCAAATTTTCCAATCCAATCACTTCGCCGCGAAACCACATGCTATAGATAATGTGGGAGAGGTAGTGAAAAAAGCCGTAAACCGGCTCCATTTCAACTTGGGGGAAGGCGCGGCTCATGCGGAGGTAAATTTGGCGGCGATGGGGGCAGCGATTGTATCTACGACCTCGGCTAATGTTAGGTGCGTGCCGTCGATTAGTACTGCGCCTTGCAGGCTTTCTTGGAGGCGTTGGCTATCGAGCGTATCGCGTTTGGCGACCTGGTCTTGGAGGCCCTGTTGTTCTCGGCGCCGGGCTCGCTCAACGGGATCGGCAAACAGGAAGAAGCGGAAGTCGGCGTCGGGGAAAATCTTGGAGCCGATATCGCGGCCTTCCATCACGAGTCCGCGGAAAGCATGGCGGCGTGCCGTGTCAGCTTGGCCGCGTTGGTAATCGAGCAGAGCAGCGCGCACGGCTGGGATCGAGGCGAAACGCGCGACGTGGGCAGTGACTTCGGCGCTGCGGATTTCGGCATCTGGAATCGTGTGGCCGCTCAGTTCGATCTCGGCGTTGCGGCCGGTGACCCGGGTGGTGAAGGTGACGGCGGCGAGTGCAGCTTGGACCCCGCTAAGGTCTTCGGGTGTGACGTGGCGGCGCAGGAGCTCTGCGGTGACAGCGCGGTAGTATGAACCCGTGTCGGCGTGGAGCAGGTGGAAACGTTCGCTGAGCGTACGCGAGGTGGACGATTTGCCCGAGGCGGCTCCGCCGTCGATGGCGACGATAAGGAAGGGTGAGCTGGGCATCAGGAGGCTAACGAATTTTGGCGGATGGTTTCTAGTAACTCGAAAAAGTGCGGGAAAGTTTTGGCGCAGCAGCCAGGGTCTTTGATCGTGAGCCAAGGCTGACCGTCGCCGCGGAGATCCAGGCAGCCCAGAATCGCAAAACTCATCGCGAAACGGTGGTCCCTGTACGTTTCAATCGTTTCCCCGCTGCGTAGGTAGCGCGGTGCGATCTCTAGGGCGTCGGGGGTTTCGATGACGTGCTGGCCGAGGCGCGTGAGCTCGCGGGCCATGCCGGCGACGCGATCGGTTTCTTGTTTGCGAGTGTGGGCGATGCCGGAGATGCGCGTGGGGCCGGCGAGTAGCGGCGAGAGGGCGGCGAGCGTAAGAAAGGTATCGGAAAATTCCGAGAAATCCTGAGTAACACCGCGCTGCATCGTCGTTTGCGAAAAATGGGTATCAAGGCCGCGTGAGCTGGGGCGGATCGTCGCGCCCACGCGCGTGAGCACATTGGCAAAATGCGTATCGCCCTGTAGCCCTGCGCCGGGAGCGCGCAGAAACGGCAGATGGAGCGCTCCGCCGGTGACCAGCGGCAACGCCAGAAAGTAGCTTGCCGCCGTTGCGTCGGGCTCAATCGCGTAGCGGGAAGGGGCGTTGTAGCGCCCGGGCTTGAGCACAAAGGTCTCGGTGCTGGCTTGCACGTCGAGCTTGTAGCCAAATTCCGTCATGAGTCGGGTGGTCATCTCGACGAACGGCCGACGCACTTCGGCGGTGAGTGCGACTTTGACCGGGCCGGCAGCGAGTGGCGCGACCATGAGAAGCGCCGATAGCAGTTGGCTGCTCTCGCTGGCATCGATGTTCACCGTACCGCCGCGCAGACCGTGTGCGTGAATTTCAATTGGAAAAAATCCCTCTTCGCCGAGGCAGCGAATGTCGGCGCCCAGGCCGCGCAACGCCTCGATGAGGGCCCGCATGGGGCGTTTTCGCATCTGCGGGATGCCGTCAATCCGGTAAACCCCGTGCGGTGCAGCGGCGCAAAGGGCTGTAAGAAAACGGGCCGCGGTGCCGGCGAGGCCGACGAAAATTTCCACAGGTGCAGCGGTGGCGGCGAAGGCCTGCGCTTGATCGGCGACTCGCACGGTCAGGGCGGCTTCGTCGGCGGTCACGCTCAGGCCGAGCTTGCGCAACGCTTCGGCCATTAGAAGCGTGTCTTCACTGAAAAGGGCGCCGGTGAGCGTGACGGGACGATCGCTCAGAGCCGCGAGTAGGAGGGCTCGGTTGGTGAGACTTTTGGAGCCGGGCACGACGACCTCGCCGCGTACGGGGCGGGTGAAGGGCGTGATCGGGAGGAGATCGGGCAAGGCCATGACGATGGGTAAAGCGTCGAGGAATCCGGCGGTGACGCCAAGGGGTTTTTCAACCGCTTTTCCCATGCAGCGTTCGGGCGCTACGGACGGATGGATTCGACAAACACGCAGCGGCCGCCGCGCACGGCGATGATGGCGGCGTCTTTGAGCGCGTCGCGATTTTCGTCGAGCGTAGTACGGCCCGTCACGCCGGGAAAATCCCGCGTCGCCGCGAGCGCTTGTTTTAACGCGGTGCGATCGGTTGAACCGGCGCGGCGAGCGGCGTCGGCAATGAGCTGTACCGCATCGTAGGTAAGTGCTGCTAGTCCGACGGGGGCGGAGCCGTGGCGGGCGGTGTAAGCGGTGACGAAGCGGAGCGAGGCTGGCGCGGCGCTCTCTGCGGAATAATGCGTGGAATAAACGGTGCCCTCGAGTGCGGGCCCACCGATCTCGAGCAGTTGCGGGGCTTCAAAACCGTCGCCGCCGAGCAGCGTCGCGTGGAGCCCCAGTTCGCGGGATTGTTGAGCGGCTAGACCAGCTTCGACGTAGTAGCCGGGCAGGAAGATTGCATCGGCGCGGATCGCGCGGATCGCGGTGAGTTGGGCGCGAAAATCTTTATCGCCGCCGGCGTATTTTTGGGAAGCCACGATCTCCCCGCCGAGGGCGGTGAAGGTTTTGGCAAACACTTCGGCGAGTCCGACCGAATAACTGGCTGAGGCATCGATCAGCAGCGCAGCGCGGCGCAGACCGAGGTTTTTCCAAGCGTAGGTGGCGAGCACGGCGCCTTGGAAGGGATCGGCAAAGCACACGCGGAAGATGCAATCGCCGACGGCGGTCACGCGTGGATTGGTGGAAGCGGGGGTGACGAGCGGAATACCCGCGAGTTGAGCGACGGGCGCGGCTTCGAGGGTGCGCGACGAGGCGCATTCGCCGATCAGGGCGATGACCTTGTCGCGGCCGATCAATTTCTTGGCGGCGGTGGCGGATTCTCCGGACAGAGAGCGGTTGTCCTCGACAACGAGTTCAGCGGGCCGGCCGAGTATACCGCCTGCCGCGTTGAGATCGTCGATGGCGAGCCGCGCCCCGCGCAGCGCCGCCTCGCCAAAAGAAGCATCGCGCCCCGTGATCGACATGAAGAAACCGATTTTTATCGGCTCCCCTGCCGGCGCCGCCGCTCGGGCGAGAGACAGCAACGCTAGGCCGAGGGATAGACTGAGGATGCGAAGGCGGGCGGACATGGCGGTGGCAGGTTTTTTTAAAAAAGGGTGCGCAGCTTCAGGTATTGGCCGCAGGTGAGAGGATCAGCAGACTCGAGCTAGCTTCACGTTCAAAGGTGTGGAGCTCGACCGCGTGAATACGGATGAGGTCCTCAATCTGGCTCGTGCGACAGTTGCCGATACGCAACCAGACGACTTTGGGCGGTGCGCCCAGCACAAGACTGCGCTGTTGGAAATCCGAGTCTTTGGAAACAAGCGTGAAGCCCCGGTCCCGCGCGTAATTCCAGATACTGCTGTCGTCCGACTGTGTCATGCCCAAGATTTTCACGTGGATGCTCTGGGGAAATAAATCCCCGAGGCGAACGACCAGGCACGCCGACAAATTTGGGTCGAAAAGCAGCTTCATCCCCCGATCACGGCCAAGCGGCGCTCACGCTCGGCGGCGAAAGCGAGGCAGGCGCGGATGTCTTCTTCGGTCAGTTCAGGAAAGTCCGCGATGATTTCCGGAATGCTCATCCCGCCCGCCAGATACTCCAGAACGTCGCTCACCGTGATGCGCAGATCGCGAATACACGGTTTGCCGCTCCGCTTTCCGGCCTCGATCGTGATGATGTGGCGGTAGTCCATGGCGCTTAAACTGGCTTGGTTTCAGATCGGGTCAAGGGAGGCTTCGACCTGGCGTTTACACCGCTACGATGAGACTCCGTTGGTGAGGACGCGGATTTATTTAACGCCACTCGCGAGCAGCGTTTCGAAAAACGGCTCGGTGGTTTCGACGGCGACGGTGGCGACTTCTACTTGGTGGAAGCCGGCAGTTTTCAGGAAGCCGTGTAGCGCGCTTTCTTTGAAGCCGAGCCAGACGTCGGCGTAGAGATCGCGGGCTTTTTCAAACGTGTGCTCGGCGAGGTCGAGGATCAGGACTTGGCCACCGGGTTTGAGGATGCGGTGCGCTTCTGCGACGGCGCGTTGCGGGTGTTGGGCGTGGTGGAGCGCTTGGCTGAGGATCGCCAAGTCCACGGAGGCGTCGTTTAGCGGGACATGTTCGATGTCGCCGAGTTTGTAAGCGAGATTGGCGAGGCCGTTTTTGGCGGCGAGTTCAGTTCCGACTTCGACCATGCGCGGAGAATTATCGATGCACCAGACCTGGGCGGCGCGTTGGGCCAGGAGCTGGGAGACGAGGCCTTCGCCGGCGCCGAGGTCGGCGATGGTGATGGCGGGGGTAAGGCGTAAGGCGAGGTGGCCGATGGCTTCCCAGGAGCGGCCGGGGCAATAGTTTTTACCGAGGCGGCCCGCGATGAGGTTAAAATACTGTTCCTGCGTGCGGCGGCGTTTTTGGAGGATACGCTCGAGGTTGGTGCGGTCCTCGGTGAGTTCGGGCAGAGTCGCGACGGAGGCGACGGCGGCTCGGAGCAGGGCGAGGGAGGCGGGGGTGAGGTTGGCGCGGAGGGAGTAAAAGGCTTTTTTACCCTCGCGACGGTCGGAGACTAGGCCGGCTTGGCGGAGCAGGGCGAGCTGGGAGGAAATGCGGGATTGGCCCATGCCGAGGATCTCCTGGAGCTCGGCGACGGAGAGTTCCTCGTGGAGTACGAGGGCGAGCAGGCGGAGGCGGGTGGGGTCGGAAAGGGTTTTAAGGATGTCCCACGAGGCGTTCACAGGGAGTAAGGGGGAGGAAACGAGGCTGCGTGGCAATGGCGGAGGCGGGTCAGAAAAAAACCCGACCGCCGGTGAAGGGGTCGGGTTTTGAAAGGAGGGCTTTAGTTTTTTAAAGCGAGTCGACGTAGCGGGCGATGGTGACGATCGAGTAGGTGTCTTCGGAGGTGCCGGTCTTCACTTTGACGGTGTCGCCGACTTTCTTGCCGAGGAGCGCGGCGCCCATCGGGGTCTTGTAGGAGAGGATATTTTTATCAGGGTTGCCGTCCCAAACGCCCAAGAGCGTGTAGGTGGTCTGGCTGCTGCCGGCGCGAACTGTGACGATGGTGCCGACGCTGACTTGCTCGCTGGAGGCTTCCTTGAAATCGGTGATCCGGGCGCGGCCGAGGTCTTTTTCGAGGAGGGTCTTTTTGCCCATGAGGACTTGTTGGTCCTGCTTGGCCATCTTGTACTCGGAGTTTTCTTTAAGGTCGCCGTGTTCGCGGGCGGTAGCGATGGCCTTGGAGTTTTCCGGGATTTCTTTAGAAACGATGGATTCGTATTCAGAGCGCTTGGTCTCGTAGGAGGAGCGGGAGACGAGAAGTTGTTCTTCCTTACTCTCGGCATCGGCGGCGACGAGGGACTGGATCTTGGGGAAGATCTTGATGAAGCGGGCGAGGAGGGACTTTTTGGTGAGTTCCTCGAAGCCTTGGTTCAACATCAGCGTGTTCGCAAGATCGCGGGCGGTCTCGGGATCGGCGGTAGAGAGCAGGTCGGCGATAAGATCGGTGTCCTCGGAGAGGATATCGGCGAGCGGGATGCGGCGCGCGCTGGCGGCTTGGAGTGCTTCGTAGTCGATGGCGAAGAACACGGCGCTGAGGAGGCGCGGGGTGATCAGATCGTTGAGCAGCTTGGCGAATTTCTTCGAGTGGCGGTTCTTGACGATCCACAGTAAGACTGGAGCGCGGAGATTTTGCTCGGTCTGCCAACGGGTGAGGGTGGCGGCGAGGTCATCGGAGTAGCCTTGTTCTACGAGGAAATTAATGCACTCGGTGGTGAATTTGCCTTGGGAAACCTTAAGCAGGCCGAAGACGATGTCG
>RGAX01000109.1 GCA_009919985.1 Opitutaceae bacterium | reverse complement strand
GAACATGCTCCAACTCGTTCCCTCGGGTTTGCGCGAGGCGGCATATGCCCTGGGTGCTCCTAAGTGGAAAGTCATCATCAGCATCACGCTCAAGGCAGCGCGTGCGCTTGCGACTCGTCCGGTCCGCGGATGGCTGCGAGCGGCCCGCGTGTCGATCGGCCTTAGCCAGGGGCGTGTGGCAAAAAAGCTCGGTGTGACCCGTCAAGGTTTTGGGCAAATGGAGGAGGGTGAAAACCGAGGCACGATCAGTTTGGGCGCGCTGCAACGCGCGGCGGAAGGAATGGATTGCGAACTGGTTTACTTTCTCATTCCGAAGGTTGAAGTCGCGAGCAGCTTCGCCGAGTTGGCGCGTCTCCACGACTCGGAGCACAAGCACCTGCGCGCAACGGAACATTCGATGGCCCTCGAGGGGCAAGGCGTCGGGGATCTCGTTCGCGTAACCCCGCCACCAGCTCATTCGTGAGCGCTCTTTTACAGGCAGGGGATGGAAATACGGAAATTTCCCCCGAAGAAATGATTCAACTCATTCTCCCCCTTTCCACTAGGGCCGAGTTGAATCAGGCGGAGAGGGTGAACATCAACTCTGCCCGTGTTTGGGCAATGAAAGCGGGCAATCTAAAACGAACCGACCTGCTCACTGATGCGTTTTCTCGAGAGCTGCACAGGCGCATGTTCAATGGAGTGTGGCGATGGGCGGGGCACTTTCGGACCACTGAGAAAAATATTGGATGGGAGACTCATCGTTTACTCGAAGGTGTCCGAGTTGCATTCGATGACGCTCAGTATTGGTTGAGCAACGCCACCTATCCTGAAACGGAAATCGTCGTTCGTCTTCATCATCGACTCGTTCGAGTGCATCCTTGGCCCAATGGAAACGGCCGCCACGCTCGCCTAATGGCCGATGTCATTTTGGTCTCTCGCGGACACGAGGCCCTGAACTGGGGCTCCCGTTTGGACCTTACTGCTAGGGGCGAAGCCAGGATACGGTATTTAGAGGCGATTCGCGCAGCCGACCAACTCGACTACGCGCCCCTCCTCGCGTTTGCGGTGAGCTAGTCGGAGGGGATTCCGCGCAAAAAGAGGTTGTCTGGGTGTCAGCGGCGCTGCGGTCTCCATTCCTCGGCGGTCACGTCCATGGATGGACCCACGTATTGTTCAGATCCTCTCAGACCCCGCCGCGATTGGTTGAAGCGTTCCCTTTGTTTCGGCTCTAGAACGCGACAGCGTCGATGCGGCAAACGACGCCGAGGTTTTAGCCGCGGTTGCGTTTCTTGAGATTTTTAATCTACAATAATTTACGATTCATAACCAAGCTTCAGCGAATTTAAAAAGCTCTGAATTTGAAGCGGCCAGTCAGGGAAATCTAGTGTGAACCGGCGAGCTGGAGCCGAGATGAGCACGACTTATTCGCGTTTCTAAATCGAAGATATTCTGAACACGCCCATCGGTTTGAGATACATGCCGCCCCAGCGTTGACTTCCGTTTTTCAGTAAAGCAGCTTTTCTGCATGCCTACCACGATACAAATCTCTCCCCGTGGAACGATCACTCTCCCCATCGGCCTGCGCCGCCGGTTGAAACTCGACCAGAAGGACTACTCAGTTCTCTTAGTGGAGGAGCGGCCTGACGGGATCTTTTTGCACCCGGCTGTGACCGTGCCGGTACGAGATATTCCGGCTAGCACAATCAAGAAGTGGGTCAAGGATGACGAGGCCGATGCGGCAAGCGTCAAGGTGCTCAAGCGGTGACTGTCTTCCTCGACACCTCGACAATTCTCGCGGCTTGCTGGTCGAACCGAGGCCTTTCGCGACTGCTTGTCGAGTGTGCGCCGAAGGTCGAATGGAGACTGATCACGGCAGACTACTGCATCAGTGAGGTCGAAAAGAACGTGCGCAAGCACCCTGCGGGTGCGGTTGATTGGGTGCGAATCGTTCGCGCACGATTGGAAGCGGTCGGTTCAGTCTACGTACTCGACCGTCCAATTGTCTTCGAGGCCACGAAGGACAAGCCAGTCATCTTGTCTGCGGTTGGCTGCGACGCCGACTATCTCGTCACGTCCGACACGACGGATTTTGCGCACATCCTTGGCACAGTTGTTTACGGCGTGAAGGTGCGCACACCCAAATAGTTTCTCCTAGAAATGGGTGTGGTGGCGTAGGGCTCCATACCGCGTAGATTTTAAAACCCGCGTAGTTTTAAAATAATTATTAAAACACTGCTGTCCGGAACACGGGTTAATTTGATTTTATAAAACTCATTTGAAGAGGTTTTTACAGATATTTTTGGGTGTGCTCCATTTTGAGTACGCGCGGGCTTTTCGAGCCAAGGTGTCCCAGATCTTCTCCGGGCATGGCCACCCCCACCGTATTCTCTCAGGTGCTTTCGCTTGGTCACCACGAGACGTTTCATCGCTGCGTCGAACGCTACCGTGGCGATGCCTGCATAAAATCCTTCACTTGCTACGATCAGTGGCTGGCGATGGCTTTTGCCCAACTGACGGCCAGAGAGAGTCTGCGAGATTTGGAAGCCTCGCTCAGTGCGCGCCGCTCGCTGCTTTATCAAATGGGATTCCGGGGACGGGTGGTTCGCAGCACCTTATCGGATGCCAACGAGCGCAGAGACTGGCGCATCTACGCGGACTGGGCTCAAACCTTGATCAAGCGAGCCCGCAAACTTTACGCCGCAGAGCCGTTCGCTCTCGAGCTGGATCAAACTGTATACGCTCTGGATGCGACGGTAATCGATCTGTGTCTGAGTCTTTTCCCTTGGGCTCATTTTCGCTCCGCGAAGGCGGCGATCAAATTACATACGCTCTTGGATCTGCGCGGCTCCATCCCCATATTTGTCACTCTGACAGAGGGCGCAGTTCACGAGGTCAACATCTTGGACGAGCTGCCGCTCGAGGCCGGAGCGATCTATGTGATGGACCGAGGTTATCTGGATTTCGCTCGGTTAGGACGTTTCAATCAAATGGGCGCATTCTTTGTGATCCGCGGCAAAACCAACTTGAAGTTTTACGTGGTCGAAAGCCGTCCGGTCGACCCTTCTTCCGGTCTGCGGTGCGATCAGACGATTCGACTCCGCGGCTTTTATTCCAAGCAAGACTATTCCCAGTCCCTGCGTCGCGTCCGTTATTACGACGCCGAGCATTCTCGCTCGCTCGTTTTCCTCACCAATCACTTTGGCCTGTCCGCCATTCAAGTGTGCGAGGTTTATCGCGCACGCTGGCAGATCGAACTGTTTTTCAAATGGATCAAGGGACATCTCAGGATTCGCTCCTTCGTCGGCACCACCGAGAACGCGGTGCGTATCCAAATTTGGACTGCGCTCAGCACTTACCTGCTCGTCGCCATCTTGAAAAAGACCCTCAAACTGAAACCCAGTCTGCATGAAATCCTTCAAGTTATTTCCGTCACGCCTTTCGAGAAAGTCCCTATCCCAGAGCTATTTGCACGGTTTGAGCGGGACTCGCTCACCACAGAAATTACGTTGGATGATTCTAACTCACTATTCTAAAGCACTTTAATTCCGGACACTAGTGATGCCTAGTCTTAAGTATATAATTTAAAATAATTTAAGCACATCATTCTGCTTTTCTATTGTATCGAGAGCCATGCTTTCCTTGGTCGAGACGAGATCAGCACCACACACATCCTGTCGATACCGCTGAGAGTGAACTTAAGTTATTGCAGAATATAAATTAGAATCATAACATGAAGGTCGCTGGTTCAAATCCAGCCCCTGCGCCCAATTTATAAGCCCTCCCTCTGATCGGGAGGGCTTTCTGTTTTTATCCGCGCGGCGTTCACATCACGGCGTGGGTCAAGGCTTGGTTCCAAGGCACTTAACCCATTGCAAAGCTCACGTTTAATCCGCGAGAATCGCGTCGAGTATCGCCTTCGTTCCGTAGCGCACAGCATCGGTCGTCGGCAATCCCGTCGCCGCCGCCGTCGCGGCGATCTCCGCTCGCGCGGTGGCGTCATCGAGGCCCCAGGTGTTGAGCGCGATGCCCATCACGCGCGCGGGTGGCAAAGCCCCGGCGGCCGTCGCCACGCGTTCATAAAATTCCACTACAGCCTGCAACGGCGGGATCGTGATGTCGGGAAACGCGTGGAGATGTTTCATCCCAGCTTTGTGGACGAGCACAAGGTGCGTCGGCTGCGTGCCGCGCAACAAGGGTAACGTTGCCGTCGAGGCAGGGTTCAGCATCGAGCCTTGGCCTTCGACCCAGAGTACGTCGTTCGTCGGACCGTGGCGCATCAATTCCGCTTCGACCGCGCCACTCGCGTAATCCACGCGCACGGCATCCAGACACATGCCTGAGCCGCAAATCATCATACCGGTTTGACCCGTGCCGATGAACGCCGACTTCACGCCGCGCGCCCGCGCCTCGCGGTCAAACTCCAAGGCCGCGGTCATTTTGCCGATGTTCATATCGGTACCGACAAAGAGCACGCGTTTGCAGGGCAGCTTACGTGCCGCCGCCGATCCGGGTTTTAATCCCGCAGGCTCGCGCCGCATGTCCCAAACATAAACGCCCGGTCGCACCGCCGCCGCGATCTCAGGGTCCGACAAGAGCGGGGTGTGACAACCGTTCCACAGTGAAACACCGCCGCGGATCGCCTTACGCAAATCCGTCCACCATTCCTCGCGTACGATGCCGCCGCTTGGCGAGATGCCGATGGCGAGCGCCGTGGGTTTACTCGCGAGCGCTTCTTCCGCGCTCGCGACGACGCGAATATCCGGCACATCCGGCATTTTGCTGACTTCGCGCAACGAGCGCCCCGCCGTCTCGCGGTCGATCACCGCGACGACTTCAGCGCCGCGATAACGCAGCAACGACAGGCCGGTCTTGCCGTGTCGCGTGGAGAAACCTCCGTGTTGCAAAATCGCCAGCCGCTGCGGCTGGCTCACGATTTCAGCCGTAGGATTAGACATGGGAAACTCCAAAGCCGGATTGAGACGAAAGGCACAGCCGACCGGCGATCAGCGTAGCGCCTTGGAAAACGTCATCCTCGAGATTGAGATGACTGTCGAGATCGAGGTAATCCACAAGCCCGCCAAGTTGCGCAGCCGCCGTGTTGGCGAGAGCGCTGTTGCCATAACAACCGACTAAAATCTTCAGCCCATGAGCTCGCGCCGTGTGCACGAGCTGCAACGCACCATCCAGTCCGCCGCACTTCATAAGCTTGATGTTAATACCATCAATACTGCCCGCGATGCGCACGAGTTCCTCTGCGGTGCGGCAACTTTCGTCGACGATTAACGGTATTTTCATCGTAGATCGCAGAGCCGCCAAATCTTTCTCCTGTCCCCGCGGTAAAGGCTGCTCGAGATGATCGACACCACGATCCGCTAGCCACGCCGCCATCTCAATAGCCGTCACCAGCGACCAGCCGCCGTTGGCATCTACGCTCACGCGCATCCCGGCCGGAATCGCCGCGAGCACTGCCGAAAACATCGCGCGATCCGCCTGTGCGCCGGCCTTCGAGCCGAGTTTCACTTTGAATGCGCGGACATCACCCGAGGCCAACCACAAGCGAACGCGTTGCGCCGCCGCCTCGGGCGCCGCGATGCCGACCGTCACCGAGGTCAAAGGTCCGTCGAGCGCCGGCAATCCGAGCAAACGCCACACTGGCTGCCCGAGACGTTTACCGAGCCAATCATAAAGCGCCAAATTCACCGCCGCGATCAACCCCGAGGGCGCACCGGCCACGCGCAACCGACGGTCGATCTCGATCCGCTCCCAAGCCGACGCTTGCTCCAGCCAATCGCGGTGTGTCTCTACAGCCGTCGTGAGCACCTCGACGGTCTGAGGATGTTCGTCGATCGCGAAAGGCACCGCCTCACCCCAACCTTCCACGCCATGCTCCGCCCACCTAAGCCAACCCACAGTCGTGTGCGTAGATGTCCCACGACTAATCGTGAGTGGAACGCGTTTTTTGCAGGTGTGAAAACTGAAAGAGACAACAGACATGATCGGAGACGACATGATATCAGCACGGAAACTAGTCGCCGCGACAATCCTTTCTTCGTCGCTTAGATTCCCGACTTCACCGGCACATAATCGTCAGGACTAAACGCCGGCGCCGTGATCGCGTAAAACTCCAACCCTGAATCAGCCGAAGCGGTCAACGCATGACGCACGCCTGGCCGCAGCACCACGACCGAGCCCATCTGTACGGGCTTCGTTTCACCCGCCACAAGGGCCGTACCGCGACCCGCGATAATCAGGAAAAACTCCTCGCCGACTTTGCAGTAACTTTCTCCCGTACTCTTGCCGGGCTGGAGCGCAAAACGCGCGACACTCACGCGGTCCGTGCGCGTATGACCGACGCGACCAATCAGTTCGCGCAATTCCATCCCTGGCGCCAACGTCACCGCCGACACATTCTCCGGCGCAAAAACCACGGCTTCAGCAGGAATCGCTGGCGCCTCCGCGGATTTGACTGAGTCCGTCTTCGGCCGCGTGGCTTGTTCCGAGCGTGTAAGTTGAGCGATTAGGTCACTCCATTTAGGAAAATCATATTCGAGCACATCTCGATAAGCCGCCTCAAAATCGCCGTAATCAAAACCTGGGGCCATCGTGCAGCCGAAAAACGTAAAATACTCGAAGCGCTTAAAACAGGTACAGTACGCATTGTGATTGGTACACATGCGACGTGAAACCACGCCCCCTCGACGGGGATTTTCTCCATCTTGTAATGGTCGATGAGCCGCTTAGCCGCCCCCACCGGTGCTGCCACTAAATTGCCACCCATCAAAAGGCCGACGAAGCCATAGAGAACAAAGAAGTTAACCCCTGATTTCATAAAATAGTGATTCTAAAAATTTGGTTCACTGCGTCCCGTTTTAAATTCCCGCGCAAGCCCAGACCCACCGAGGTGACGTTTAAATGTTCTCGGTCTGATTTTTCTATTAAAATTTCCACTCTAGACCGCCGAAGGCACCGAAGCCGAGCGCGGGGTAGCCGTTTACTTCCTCGTAGTTTTCGTTGAGCAAATTTTCCAATCTGAGTTTGAGCGCCAGATGTGGATTGAGCTGCCAGGCGACGTAGAGGCGCGTAACCGTGTAATCCTCTTGGTCGATTGGCGCGTAGGTCTTGGCGTTCACATCGCGGCGGTTCGCGGCAAAATTCATCCCAGCTCCGCCCGACACGCCGGCCCCAAAATCATGCCACGCGTCGATGCGTCCGCTTTGCCGCGGGCGGCGCAGGAGGCGCGTATTTGAGGTGAGGTTTTGCGCTTCGAGGTACGTGAAACTCGCGCGGATTTCGATGTCGGCGGGCAACGTCGTGCGCGCGGTCAATTCGGCACCACGCGTGCGGGCGCGCTGGATATTTTCCACGCTGCGAAAATTTGCCGTGCTGGCGATTAGGTCGGTGAAATCGGTCTCAAACCAGGTCGCGCTCAGGGTGCCGTTTTTATTGGGCAAATAATAATCGACGCCGCTATCCCAACCGCGCGCACGTTCGGGCCGCAAGTTGGGGTTACCGACGTAGAACGCGCTCTGGCCGTACAGATCCAAAAAACTCGGGGAGCGAAACGCCGTGCCTAAGCTAGCGCGGAGTTTGAGCGCGCGGGGTGCGACGAGCCAGGCGGCGGTGGCGCGGCCGGTCGTGGCGCGGCCGAAGGTGTCGAAGTCGTCGCTTCTAAAACCGGCAGTGAAAAACACGGTGTCGATCGGGGTGAATTCGTCCTGCGCGAAGAGCGCAAGGAGTGCTTGTTTTTTGTTAATATCCCCGAAGCCGGTGTTGCGCGTGTGGTTGGCTTCGGCGGTGAATCCGGCAGTCCAGCGGTGGCGCTCGAAGCCCGTATAGGTAGTCTGCGAGTCGAGAACGGCGCGGCGATTTTTCACGACGGTGATCGCAGTGACGCGACCGGCGCGCGGGCTCTCGGCGACAAAGCGGCGGTCTTGTCCACCAAGGACGCTGTGCGCGGTCCAAGCGTCGGACCATTTGAAGTCGGCGAAAGTCGTAACAAGGAGGTTTTCTTCGCTTGTGGTGTTGTCGGGGTCGTTGGTGTAACGATCGCCGGGATCGCCATAGACACCGTGAAACCAACGCGCGGTGGCGCCGATGGACGTGTGGTCGTTGAGGATACGATCGAGACGGAGCGTCGTGGTGGCGGAATCAAAGGCGTTGTTCGCGCGGGCGTTGTCGGTGCGTCCGCCCGCGGTGGCGAAGGCGTAGCTGTTGGCGCCGCGTGTGCCTTGAGCGGAGACCGCGCCTTGGGTCGTGCCGAAGCTGCCAGCCTCCACACCCACGCGCGCACTCGGGGCGCCGGTGCCGCGTTGGGCGCGCAGAGAGATGACGCCGCCGATGGCTTCGCCGCCGTAGAGCGTGCTTTGCGGGCCGTGAGCGATTTCGAGGCTGTCGCAGGCACTCAAACAGGCGCCGCCGAGGAACACTTGGTAATCGGTGTTGGGGTCGTTGAGGCGGATGCCGTCGACGAGGAAGAGCGTCTGATTGGAGTTGGCGCCGCGCATAAAGAGGGACCCGAGCGCGCCGTTGGCGCCCGAAGCGAACAGGGGCGTACCGCTAGCGTTACCGAGAGCCTCTTTGAGCGCAGTTTGTTGGCGACGCGCGAGCTCAGCCGCGGTGAATATTTCAACAAAGGTGCCGAGAGCAGGTTGGCATCGAATCATTTGCTGGAGTGTCCTGCAAGGGCCGCTTGATACAAAGTCAATATTCTCTTGACGCCATCTGTGATGTGTTTGGAGGACAAGGTGGCGCCTGAAATATTCTGGATGTCGTTTCCCAATTTAAGAGGGTCGCTGGCACGCTTGCCTACAAACTGTTGGCGCCATGTTGTATCTGCAACTTCGTAGCCATACGACTCTACGTATTCCAATATCTCGACGCCTTTGACCGATCCGTCTTGTCGAATGGCGATGGCATAGGTGATCAATTCATGCTTGCCGATGACTTCGTCAATGATGAACCAATTGCCATCTTGCGTGCGCCAAATT
>RGAX01000108.1 GCA_009919985.1 Opitutaceae bacterium | reverse complement strand
GATCTCGGGGAAGGTGTAACCGGCCAGGCGGTTGAAGCTGGCGTTCAGATAAGTGGCGGGAGCGGGCTCAGCGGCGATCACGGAGACGGCGGCGAGTAGGTTCACGAGACTCAATAACAGTAGGGCGATAAAAAAAGTGCGACGCGTGGGCATGGGGCTCGAGGGACTTTTAAATGATGAAGTGGTTTTGAAGAAACACAATGGTGAGGGCGTCGTCTTGGTTAAGCAATTGGGCAAAAAAACTGGATCGGAGCCGGGTTGGTGGAGACGCAATCGATGAGAATAAAGGGTGTGAGGGCCCACGGACGGGTGGGGCACAAAAAAGGGCCGGTCTTGAGGACCGGCCCTTGAAGGGAAGTGGTTTTACGCGAAGCTCTGCTTAGAAGCGCTTGGTGACGTCGAGCGTCCAAGTACGGCCAGCGAGGAGGCTGGTGTATACGGACGAGGAGTAACCGAAGTTGCCGGAGGTGAGCGGGGGCTCTTTGTCGAGCAGGTTGATCACGCCGAGACGCATCGAGGTGTCGCGGAGGAGCTTGGGGGCATCCTTCTTGAAGGCGTACTTAACCGATGCGTTGTAGGTGATCGAGTCCTGCACAATGTAGCGGTAGGCGTAAGTGCCGGCGTCAAAGTATTTACTGATGTAGTTCGGATTATTGAGGCTGGCGTATTGCGCGGCGGTGATCGTCGAGCCGGCCGAGTTGTCGCGGTAGCTACCGATGTAGTAGCCGCTGAAGCTCGAGTTCCAAGCGCCTTTGCGCCAGCCGATAGTGAAGTTGCCGCGCCAACGGGTGGTGCCGTCCACGTCGAGGCGCTCGTTGGTGATAGCAGCGGCGCCGGGGATCTTGCGCGTGGTGAAGCTGCGACCCACGTAGCTCCAGTCGGCATTGAAGTTGAATTTGCCGATCGGCAGGGTGGGCGCGATGTAGTTTAGACCCAAGTCCCAGCCGGCGACGTAGCCTTTGGCGAGATTTTCGAAGGTGACGCTGCGAGATAGGATGCGGCCGACGGTCGCGAGTTGTTGCGCGGCGGGTTTGCCGGCGTTGAAGGCGGCGAACGCAGCGATGTCGTCGGCGTTGACGGGGGCGCGCTCGACGGCGCTGGAGCCCTTGTAGGCGGAGGTGCCGCTACCGGTATCAATCGTGCCGACCGCTTTACCCGAGGCGAGTTGCGCTTGGGTGTAGGCTTGGAGGGCGACGTTGTCGGCGTTCAGGATCTGGGAGCTGGTGAGCGCTCCGATGTTATCGGATTGGCTGATCTGCCAGTAGTCGGCCGTGACGGAGAGGCCCTTGACCTTCGGGATGTCGAGCACGATGCCAGCGCTGCGGCCGACCGAAGTGGAGGGCTTCAGGCTGGTGTTACCGAGCGTGTAGTTACGTTGGACATACGCGCCTTCCGCAGTGGCGATTTGGCGATACGGGTCGATGGTGCCCGGGAGGGAATCGACGGTGAAACGACGGGGGGCGTAGAGCGTAGGCAAGTTCGGGGCGGTGAAACCTTGGTTGTAAGAGCCACGCAGCATGATGCCATCACGTGGTTTCCAGTTGATGCCGACTTTGGGTTTGGTGGTGCTACCGAAATCGCTGTAGCGCTCAAAGCGGCCAGAGCCGGTGACTTCGAAGGACTTGACGAGCGGGATGTTGTTCTTGGGCGCGGCTAGCGGAATGATCGTCTCGAGGTAAGCGCTGGCGACCGTGCGCGAGCCATTGGAGTCAGGCGCGGCGGAGGCGGTGATTAGATCGTTGTCGTTGGGGTTCAGGCCCGAGCTAGCGGGATTAAGACCGATGAAGGGAGGACGATAGTCTTTATATTGCTCTTTGCGGAATTCACCGCCGCCGGCGAGGGAGATGGCGCCGCTCCAGATGTCGATGAGTTCGCCGCCGACGCGCAGGTCGACGCTGCCGATGGCGCTGTAACCTTCGTGGCGGAACTGGGTGCGGAAGGAGTCAACGACTTCGACGGGATTGGTGTAGGGTTTGTCGGCGACGACGGAGGTGCCGACGACCTTGAAGGTGTAACCGAAGGGGTTGTAGGCGGTGGCGTCGGTGCGGCCGAGCGCGTCGCGCAGGAGACTTTCGCGGACGGCATTTAGCGAGAGATCGTTCGTCCAAGCCTTGGTGAAGAGACCGCCAGTTTCCCAGCTCCAGGTGGAACCGAATTTGCCGCGAAGGCCGGCAACGGCGCGGAACATGTTGGAGTTAACCTGCACGTGTTCTGGCCCGATGTCTTTGGTGTTGCCGGTCAGGATCGTGAGGGCTTGCGGGGTGCCGAGAATGCGAGCCGTGCCATCGCTGTTCGCGGCGCCGGTGGCGTTCACGTAGCGCGAGCCGAAAGGATTGAACGGGTTGTTAACCGACATGTTTTGGATAACGAGGCTGTCGGCGCCGGGGTAGTTAAGCGCGATGGGCTGACGGATGAGGTCGGACTTCGCGTGGTAATAGGTCACGTCACCAAAGGCGGTGATGCGGTTGGCTAGATCGTACTCGAAGCTGTTGTAGGTATTGAGCCGGGCGCTACGGGGTGAGCCTTGTTGGTAAAGGTTGATGTCGTTGAAGGCTTCGGGATTGGCGGCGCGAGTGGGGGCGACGGTGGTAGTAGCGGGTGGTGCCGCTGGTGGCGTTGGCGCCGAGGCGGTAGGTGGGGAAGAGGACGGCGGAGCGAGCGTCGAAGCCGGAGCCGAGCGCGTTAAACGGCGCGGGGGCAACGTTGGTGTGGTTAGCGCTGGCGGAGAAGCTGCGGTCGCGCAGGTTGATTTCCTGGCGATAGAGGTAGTCGATATTAGTGAGGAAACGGCCTTTGCCTCGGGCGAAGTCGGTGCCGTAGGTGAGGGTCGCCGAGCCGCTGGCCCCGCCGCGGTATTCAGGTTGGCCGTAGCGCATGCGTAGCTCGGTGCCGCGGAAATCTTGGCGCATGATGTAGTTCAACACGCCGGCGACGGCGTCGGAGCCGTAGACGGAGGAAGCGCCATCACGCAGGACGTCGATGTGGTCGATGCCTTGGGTGGGGAGTTGATTGGCGTTGGGCGAGAAGCCGTTGCCGCTGGTGGAATCACTGCCGGTGACGGGGTGGGGCGCGATGCGGCGGCCATTGAGCAGCAGCAAGGTGCCGCCGGAGCCGATGCCGCGGAGGGCGACCGTTGCGACGTCACCGCGGGCGGCCGCGCCGCCGTTGGTGGCCTCGTTGAAGGGCACGCTCGTCAGCTGCGGGAGTGCAGTGATGAGGTCGATTGGGGTGAGCGCATTACGGGCCGTCATCGAGTCTTGGCTGATGATCGTGACCGGCAGCACCTTTTCGATGTCCATGCGCTTGATGTTGGAGCCGGTGACAGACATGGCCTCGAGGACGACGACTTTTTCGTCGCCCGCGGGGGCAGCCGGCGCGGGCACTACAGATTGGGCGGCGAGCGGCGAGAGCAGCAGCGCGGCGAGCAGGGCCAGGGTGGTGGTCCGGTTCGGATTGAGGGACTTGCTATTTCTTAGGTTCATACGGTTTGGTTGGAAAAGTGGTGAAGACGTGGACGTCGGAAGTATCCCCTTTTAGCTCATCTTGAGCCAATCTTGTTAAATCGTGGTCACGTTTTAAGAATTTATCAATGGCTACTATTGAAGAACACGCGTAGAAACAGGTCGTGATAGATCTCCAATTGGCACGATGTGGCAGATGGCTTTAGCTGGATTGCTCGTGAAACTCGTCAAAACACCTCTAAACACCTTAAAACACCTCAAATTCCACATGAAATTGCCCTTAATGTCTCTATTTTCCCTGGTTTTAACATCGGCGGCGATGTTGAGCCTGAATGCACCTTTGGCTGCGCAGACGACCAAGCCAGAGCTGGTCGAGTACATCCAAGCGCAGAAAGCGGCTTACGAAGACATCGCCTTGAAGATTTGGGGTTATGCCGAAGTCGGCTTCAAGGAGACGAAGAGTTCGGCGCTGTTACAGGCGCAGTTGGCTAAGGAAGGCTTTAAGGTCGAGGCGGGCGTCGCGGGCATCCCGACGGCGTTTGTCGCGAGTTTCGGCAGCGGACATCCGATCATCGGGATCATGGGCGAGTTCGATGCTTTGCCCGGCGTCGCGCAAGCCGCCGTGCCGGAACGCAAACCGATCGAAGGCCAAATCGCAGGACACGCCTGCGGACACCACGTTTTTGGTGCAGGCTCGGCGGCCGCCGCGATCGCCGTGAAACATTGGATGGAGGCCACAAAACAGGCGGGCACCATTCGTTTCTACGGCACACCCGCCGAAGAAGGTGGCTCGGGCAAAGTTTACATGGTGCGCGCGGGCTTATTTAACGATGTGGACGCGATGCTGCATTGGCATGCGGGCGATAAAAACGCGGTCAGCCTCGGTAGCACGCTCGCAAACAAATCGGGTAAATTTCGTTTCCACGGCGTCGCCTCCCACGCGGCCGCGGCGCCGGAACGCGGGCGCTCCGCGCTCGATGGTGTCGAGTCGATGGATTATATGGTGAACATGATGCGCGAACACGTGCCTGACAGCACGCGCATCCACTACGTGATCACCAAAGGCGGCGAGGCGCCGAACGTTGTGCCGGCCTTTGCCGAAGTATTTTATTACGCGCGCAGCCCCAGCCGCCAGATCCTGCAAGACGTGTGGTCGCGCATGGAAAAAGCCGCGCAAGGTGCCGCGATGGGCACGGGCACGAGCGTTGATTGGGAAGTCATCGGCGGCGTGTATGAAATTTTACCCAACGAGCCGCTCGCGCGCGCGATGCACGCGAATCTCGTGACGGTTGGTGGTGTGACTTATAACGACGAAGAAAAAGTATTCGCCGATAAACTCGCGCGCACCCTTTATGGCAAACCACCGGCCATCGAGACCGCCGCGATGGTGCAGCCCTTGAATCCCGATGCTACGGGCTCGGCCTCCTCTGATGTCGGCGATGTGAGCTGGACGGTGCCGACGACGGGACTCTCCGCGGCAACGTGGGTGCCCGGCACACCGGCGCACAGCTGGCAAGCCGTGGCCTGTGGCGGCACCTCGATCGCGCTCAAAGGTATGGTCGTTGCCGCGAAAACCATCGCGCTGACCGCCGTCGATCTTTTCCAAAAACCCGAACTCGTTGCACAAGGTAAAGCGGAACTCGCTAAACGTCGCGGCGGTGCGGAGTTCAAATACGAAGCCTTGATTGGCGACCGGAAACCGGCGCTCGATTACCGGAACTAAGCTTGTAGTTGAGATCGAGCGTGGGGCGCGCCCAGCCGCCGCGCCCTCGCTTCCGTTCAGGATTAGTTTTGTAGTTCGTAACTCAACACACTGAGCGCGTAGACGGCCGCGGTCTCGCAGCGTAGGACGAGTGGCCCGAGCGTGATGGGCTCGAAACCCGCGGAGCGCGCGATACTAAGTTCGGCCGGCGTGAAGTCACCCTCGGGCCCGACCAGCCACAGAGCACTGCGCGGGGCTCGACCTAAGGCGGCGGTAGCCGCGGCGAGTACGGATTTGAGGGACTTGGCACCAGGCTGGAGACTCGCGATAAGTTTTAAATCATAGCCGCGTGCCGATTCCATGAAAGCGGTGGCGGTTTGCACCGGGGTGATTTCCGGGAGCCAAGGGTTGCCGCATTGCTTGGCAGCCTCGAGGGCGGCATGGGCCCATTTTTCGATTTTTTTATCGGAGCGATCGGCGTCGAGGTGCACTTGCGTGCGTTCGCTAGCGAGCGGGACGATGCGGGCCGCGCCGATCTCGGTGGCCTTGCGGACGATATCATCCATTGTGCCGCCCTTGGGGAGGGCTTGTCCGAGCGTGATTGAGAAGGGGAGGGGTTGGAGTTTTTGTTTGAAGCGGACCTTCAGACGAGCGGCGCGTTTGTCGGCGACGGTGAGTTCGCAAATCCATTCCGAGCCTCGACCGTCGAAGGCCACGACGGTGTGGCCTAGGGAGGCACGGTTGACTACGATGAGGTGGTGCGACTCCTCGGCCGAGAGGATAAGCTCCGTGGGTTCGGCCTGGGCAGGCGTGGCATAGACTCGGAAATCGGGCATGAACAGAGCGGACGAGCGCGGCGGTTGCAGGTCGAGGGCAAAAAAGAAAGGGCGCCCGACCGTGAGGCCGAGCGCCCTTACCGACTTAACTTTTAAACTATGAATATCCTAAAAAGAACGGGTAACTAACAAAGGGAAAGACGCGGGGTGAGCCTAGACGTTCAAAACCGAGGAGAAAAATTTTACGTGGACACGGGCGGATGCGTTTTCCAGCTTTGCAGTTCGCAGCAAGGCCCAGGTGGCGGAATTGGCAGACGCAGTAGACTCAAAATCTACCACCGCAAGGTTTGTGGGTTCGACCCCCACCCTGGGCACCATTTGAATGCAGCCGCGATCAGCTCCGCTCCTAAGTGCTTAGCAGGAGTGAGGGGCAGGACAGACACTGGTATTGGCTAGGCCGTACGGCCTTGTATCGCGTCAATGCTGGCGATACTCTTCCCAGTTCGCTAATCGGTACGTGCCATCGCCGCTCGCTACGACCAGCCCTTGGTCAATCAATAGCTGAAAGCGATCTTTGCCTTTTTCTGCAGACCATAAAAATTCTCGCGTCAGTTGGATGGCGTCCGGCTTGACCTGCAATGGTATCGCGAGGGTGCGCTGACGATTTTGGAGCGATTGCAGCTGACGGTTCGCATCGCGCCACCGCAGCCAGGCTGGCGGCGTTATCACTATGCCATGATCATGAGCGAATTTTGTTAGCATGGCCTCCTGCTTTATCGCCTCAGGCGGACCGAACACCCCGATCCAGGTAGAATAATCGCGGATCGGATCCCAAATAGCATTGGCGCGTTGGGCCAGCTCGGTCGGGCCTAAGCCTGTTTGAGCTGCGGCCTCTAGATCGGAAAATTTGATTCGAAAATCCGCAAACGCTCGGATCTGACGCAGGTGCGGTAGGGTCAGCTCGACAAACGTCTCAGGCGGAAACGGCAGCGGGAATTTTGGCACGAACGACGCGTCGGGTTTCATCGCTTCCAGGCGTGCGATTACCTCCTCCGCGCGGCGCAGATCATTGACGGGATCGGCCGTGCCGAGCCGGTGCGTGGGCAGCCACATCCAGTACGTATCCCATGATGGTCCGGTGCGCACATCCTGAATCAGTCGAAGCGCTGCAAGCATCTCCGGCCCATTTCGCGGACCCCAAATTCCCTCCGCAATCTCTCTTAGGAGCTCGTCGGGGTCGCGGTCGGGATTCCACAGAAGCTGACCGGCGGCATACAGACTGAAGATGTTGGTCAGGTGGCAGGCCTCCATCTCCGACCAATAGGTGATCGGGTGGATGCGGTCAGCGCCCGCTTTGATCTGCCGGTAAAATTTTGCGAGTAGCTGAGCATTGACGTGCTGCGTCGGGATCTGATCCGATTCGATTTCGGCTGTGTGCCAGCCCCACACGCCGATTTCTAAGCCGTGTGCCTTGGCCGCCGCGTGCAGCGCTTCGCGCCGACCCGGCGGGTATGTGTGTGGCATCGTATTCTCGAGGAAAAGGACATCCTTAAATCCGTTCGCCAGTAGCTCCTTCATATAAGTCGCCTCCTCGCCGGCGTACCAGAAGTCTACGCCGAGTTTCACCTGAGGATTCAATGCGCGAAACTTGTTTCGCAACAGGCCCATGTAGTTGAATACATCCGCGCGATTTTTGAGATTACCGGGATCATAGAAGTGTGTGATCAAAAGATCCACATCAGGTGCCAGCTCGGCATAACCGTCGTAGTAGCGCTCGAAGCTCGAGCGCACCGCCGGGTCATCAAAGGCCGTTTTTCCCGCCGCTGGTGCGTAGGTGACACTAGGGTCCACCCAGCCAAAATTGTTAAATTGTGCAGCCCAAACCCAGAGGCTGATCTCCTGTCCGTTCTCGCGAAGGGCCCGGGTGAACATTCGCAGCCGGCCGTGATAGGCTTCGCGGGAACCGACCGCTGCATAATTTGCGACTGTGTCCATCAGTTGCGACCCGCTGAAGCCGAACCAGTCAAACATCTCCACGTAGGCCGCTACCTGCCGATCGCTATAGAGCCAGACGTTCATGCGCTTGTCGGCGTTGGGATTGTTGAAGACTCCTCGCACTAATTCCGGGCTCCAAGCGCACAGCGTCCATTCTCGCCGCGGGATCCACGGCCGCTCGGCTATCCGCACCTCGGGCAGTACTAGCCCAGGCGCGCGCTGTTCGCTGCTGATCACGAGGCGCTGCACCGCGCGCTTCAACCCGCGGTCTGTCTGGCCCGCGGCGATGATCACTTCATGCCCGTCGAGACGGCGGGTCTGCAGGGCGAAGCCCTCTGGGGAATCTACCGGCACCGCGAGGTCGGCGGATAAACCCAAGCCGCTCGTGGATAAAATAATCGCTGGAGCCCCAGCCGGTACGGTGGCAAGATCTGCCACGACGCGTGCGGGGGTGCCAAGGACCTTGCCGATATAATCGGTCAGCCGGTCTGTCACACGCCGCTCCAGGGCGGTCACCGGCCTCGCCACTACATACGCTTGCTCACCAGAGCGCAATTCCACGGCTGCGACACCGAGGTCGGCGCCAAGTAGTGCAGTCGCCATGAGCATGCCCCACCGCCAAAATTTTAAGAAGCGGTGAAGTGTGACGGAGTAAAAAGGGGGCTCGCTCATAAAATATCTGCCCATCGCTTAGGATTGGGTGAGCCGGCTGTGCAAATCTTGCCGGCATTCAGTTTGGTAAATTTTAAACTCCGCAGGGCGATAGGCCCGGCCGCCCATGTTGATGAGTACGTCGCCACGGGTTTGTTTATAACTGTTATCATCGAGGATGAATTTTTCTTCGTCAGCGGGCGAGATGATCGAATAGACGGCGGCTCCATAGGGCGCCTCACTGAAGGTATTGTATCGGATATAAACCTTTCCTGGTTGGGTGTGAGGATCAATTCGCCAGATAAAAACATGATGGCCGACCGGCTGGGGATAAATCTCGGACTGCCGGGGTGGCGCCTCCCCCTGCAAGCTGAAGCCTCCCCCAGCATTAATACTAACATTATACTCAAAGTAG
>RGAX01000107.1 GCA_009919985.1 Opitutaceae bacterium | reverse complement strand
GCTGCTTTCCCTGAGGCCCGTAATCTCACGGGTGGTAAATTCGATCTGACCACGGTCGATTCCGCCATCGGGCCATACCGTCGCGACGCCTATTTCAATAAACTTAAATCCATCGTCGCCGAGGCCACTCTGGCCGAAGGCCTCTCGGTGCAACTGCGCTACGGCCACGACGCTCGCGTAAATCAAAGCCTCAATCCGAGCTCGACTAGCGTCTACGCACCCGGCGCCACGGGGAATCTCTATGTCGATCCGGCTTCCGGGAGCGTGGGCACTAAGTGGTCGATGAATCAGACGCTCAACGATGCTCCTTTCTGGACCGGTGCACGCGGTTACCGCGGCGCGGTCGTTTACCAAAAAGATCTCGGTCGCTTGGGCCGTCATCGGCTTCTACCAAGACATGTTCTCCTGGGTGAATTCCGAAGCCTGGCGCTTTTACGAGACCGACAGCAGCGGCGCAATCATCCAAGACCTCACCAAGATCAATAACACCGAGTCTGGCCGCAATGCGATGCCCTCCGTCTGGGTGGAAGCGTTCCCCAAAAACTTGATCGGTAATATTTCTTGGCTCTCTCAGTCTCTCATCCATCCCAACGGCAAGACCTACAAACTCATGCCGCAGATTTATCCTTACGCGGTACCAAAGACCGCCGGCAACCCGCTCGGCCTCTCCGGCCCCATCAGCGCCATCACCGGCCAGACCACCGTCAGCACCAGCGTCTATGGCTATGACGATACGCGTGAGACGAGCTTCGGATTTAGCTCCTTTAGTTCGTGGTGGAAGGAACGCATCGATACGATGATCGGCTACCGCTCCGAAGAAGCCATGGCTTACCGCGTGCAGACCGATCTCCGGCGCGGCCCTATTACCTACGACAGTCTCACTACGGGTGTCGTCTTCGACACTCCGATTAAGGGCCTGCGCGGCTCCGTTAATTATTCCACCAACGGAAAGATCAATTTCGACACCACGCGCGATATTTTTAATCAACCGCTCCCTCCTGGTAAAGGCACCAGCAAGGATATCGGCTTGAAATTCGGACTTTTTGAAAACCGCATCTCTGGCAATTTTAACTACTATGTCTCCGAGGCTCAAAACTTTACGGCCGGTCTTCCCAGCCGCGACGATGTCGACCCCAACGGCATCAACGGCCGCAACGGCGGTAACGCTTACGTTTACAGCAAAACTTCTGACGGCTATAATCTCACGCTCTCTAGCCGCCCGCTTACAGGCTGGGAAGTACGCGTAAATATTGCCACCGCTAACGGCAGCGAACGCAGCACGGTCATCTTGCCGCAATTCTACAACGACCAGTTCAACACCACCACCGTGGGCGGTCAGACGGTCGTCGGCGTCAAGTCCGGTACAGCCATTGCGCCCTTGCTCGTCCCGTCGGACCCGTTGAATCCCGCCTCCGCGCAAATCCCGCTCTCTCTCTCGATGTTGAAAGATCCCAACAGTCTCTACTTTGCTCAGCTCGACGTAGAATCGGGCCAAATCCTCAATGCCCAAACCCTCGGTATGCTCACGCCGGGCGTTGGCACCGGCGTCGTCGGGTTGCCGATCACCCAACATCAACTCGGTTTCGTCTCACCCAGTGGCGGCTCCTTGATTGTACGTAAAACCGGTGAAGCCACCGTCGGTTATGCCGAACGCGCCTACAGCATCATCAATCGCTATCAATTCGATCGTGGTTTACTGAAGGGCCTCGTCGTCGGCCTCAGCACCAGCTACCAACAAAATTACCGCGCATATATGTACAACGACGCGGCCGATTCCGGTAAGCGTAAAATGTTCCTTTTCCCCGACCGCACGGTTCACGATGTCTACGGCATCTATCGCTTCCGGCCAACGAAGCGTTTCACCGCCTCCATCCAGCTCAACGTCGCCAACGTCCTCGACGTTAATCGCACGCTCTACCTGCTCAACAGCACCAACGGCACGTTGCGTTACGCCCAGTGGTTTAACGCCCCGCGCAAATTCTCCGTCACGACCACGCTGCGTTATTGAGCCCACCGCCAGCCGGCTCTTTTTACACTTTCCGCTATGATTCGTTCGCTTCCGCCCCTCATGTTTTTGGTTGGCTCGCAGCTCGCCTTTGCGTTTCACGCCAGCGCCGCGCCGGCGACAGCCCCGCAGACCCCCGTTGAGATCAGTGGCATTTATCCGCACCTCGCCTATTTTAACACCTCGGGCGAGTGTGGCACGGGTGCCGTTGTACCTTGGGCCGACCGGCTCTGGATCGTCACCTATGCCCCGCACAAACCTAAGGGCTCCGACGATCAACTCTACGAAATCGATTCCGCGCTTCGGATGATTGCACGCCCCGAAAGCGTCGGCGGTACCCCCGCCAATCGTTTCATCCACCGTGAATCGCAGCAGCTGTTCATCGGCCTCCACGCCATCGATGCGCAGGGCCACGTTCGCACCATTCCGTACGAAAAAATGTACGGTCGCCCCACCGGTAACGCCCGTCATCTCACCGATCCGGCGAACAAAATTTATTACGCCTCGATGGAAGAAGGCTTTTATGAGGTCGATGTCCACACACTCGCCGTCACTGAGCTTTTTCGTGACGAGCAACTCAAAGACGGCCGCAAAGCCAATCTCCCCGGCTATCACGGCAAAGGTCTTTACTCTGGCCAAGGTCTTCTCCTCTACGCCAACAACGGCGAACATGGCCCGGCCGCCCTTGTGAATCCAGAGATTGCTTCAGGCGTCCTCGCCTCTTGGGACGGCGCCGCGGAAAACTGGTCCGTTATCCGTCGCAACCAGTTCACCGAGGTCACCGGCCCCGGCGGTCTCACGGGTAACACTGCTCCCGCCACCGATCCGGTTTGGTCCATCGGTTGGGATCACCGCTCGCTCATTCTCCAGGTCCTCGATCACGGCGCCTGGCACAGCTACCGGCTTCCGAAATCGAGCCATTCCTACGATGGCGCCCACGGTTGGAACACCGAGTGGCCGCGCATCCGTGATATCGGCGAAACCGATCTGCTAATGACGATGCACGGTGCCTTTTGGCGTTTCCCGAAAAATTTTGATACCACCCATTCCGCCGGCATTGTTCCGCGCTCCAACTACCTTAAAGTTATCGGAGATTTCGCCCGCTGGAATGATCGACTCGTTCTTGGTTGCGACGACACCGCTCAAAGTGAATTTCTCAACAAGCGCAAAGCCAAGGGCGCTCTCGTCGGCCCCGGCCAATCCCAGTCTAACCTGTGGTTCATCGACCCGGCGCAACTCGATCGCCTCGGCCCACCCATCGGCCGCGGCGCCGTCTGGCTCAACGACTCGATCAAAGCCGATACTCCTTCCGATGCTTTCCTCTTCGCCGGCTACGATCACCGTTTGCTCCATCTCGCGCACGATGCGCCCGCCGCGGTCACGTTCACCCTTGAGGTTGATCGCCTCGGCAATAGCACGTGGAGCGAACTCCGCCGCGTCGAAGTTCCCGCCGGTGGTTACGCTTTCACGGAATTTTCTCTAAGTGAAACCGGCGCCTGGATCCGCGTACGCGCCTCCCGTGATTGTGCTCACGCCACCGCCACCTTCTCTTACCGCGCGATTGACTCGCGCACCACGAAGGCCGCGCCGTCGTTTGTCGGTCTTGCGACCGATGCTACAAAAAAACCTCTTGGCGGCCTCCTGCATGCCCGCGGTGCTGGCAAAAAAACTCTCGGTCTCTCTGTCGGTGACTCCTTTTACGAAATGGGTCCCGATCTTAAGTTGCTACTAAGTGCAGAACCTGGCGCTGCGGCCTGGATGCAGCAGCACGTTGCGATCCCGCGCGATGCGCTCGCCCTCGACGCCGCAAGCGTGATCTACACCGACGAAGCCGGCAAACGCTGGCGCCTCCCGCGCGGCCGCGCTGATTACCGTCTCGAAGGGCCGTTTGGTTTCGAGCGCACCGACCGCGAAGTCTGCACCGAACGCGATCTGCTCAACGCCGCGGGCACCTTCTTTGAATTGCCCGCCGAAAACGCCGGCGGCATCGCCAAGATTCGTGCCCTCACCACGCATAATCGCCGCATTCAAGATTACGCCTCGTGGCGTGGCCTGCTGGTGTTGACCGGCCTCGACGACGACGCATCGGTTTCAAATTCTCACATCGTGCGCTCCACCGACGGCAAGGCCGCGGTTTGGCTCGGGGTCGTGGATGATCTGTGGAGCCTCGGCAAACCGGTCGGCGTCGGTGGTCCGTGGAAAGATACCGCCGTCCAGCCCGGCATCGCTTCCGATCCGTATCTACTGACCGGCTATGACCGCAAAACGCTCACGCTCTCGCACGCGTCGGCCGCGCCCGTGCGTTTCCGCGTTGAAGTCGATCTCACCGGTACGGGTCAATGGGTGAACTATCGCTTCTTCGATGTGCCCGCTGGCCAATCGCTCGAGCACGCTTTCCCAGCGGCTTATCAAGCCTACTGGCTTCGCGTGGTTGCTGAGTCGGCCACCACCGCCACGGCGTGGCTTGAGTACAAGTGAGGCGTTGCACGTAATGTTCTCTTTAGCGTTAAACTGAGCCTTACCCCATGCGCGCATCCTGTTTTTTACTGGCGGCTTTTCTAGTCAGTTCTCATGGCCACGCGGCCGCCGATTCTGCCCGGCCGCGGAACATCGTAATCATTTACGCCGACGACCTCGGCTACGGTGATTTGAGTTGTTACGGCGCGCATCGCGTAAGCACGCCCAACGTCGACCGCCTCGCGCGCGAAGGCCTGCGCTTTACCTCTGCACACACGACTTCAGCGACGTGCACGCCCTCGCGTTTTGCGCTGCTTTCCGGCGAATATCCCTGGCGGCGCGACGGTACGGGCGTACTGCCCGGCGACGCTGCGCTCGTGATCGACACCCAGCGCGCGACCTTGCCCGCGATCTTGCAACGCGCGGGCTACGCCACCGCCGCAGTCGGCAAATGGCACCTCGGTCTCGGCGCGCCAAATCAGGCTATTGATTGGAATCAACCCATCGCACCCGGCCCGCGTGAAGTGGGTTTCGACACCAGTTTTATTATGGCCGCCACTGCGGACCGGGTGCCGTGCGTTTACGTGGAAAATCAACGCGTCGTCGGTCTCGACCTCGCTGATCCCCTGCGCGTGAGTTACAAAGAACCCTTCCCCGGCGAACCTACCGGCGTCACCGATCGCTCGAAGCTCAAGCTCGACTGGTCTCACGGGCACAATATGGCCGTCGTAAACGGTATCGGACGCATCGGTTATTTTACGGGCGGCCGCGCCGCCCAATGGGTCGATGAAGACATGGCCGACACCTTTACGCGTAAGGCCGTGGACTTCATCAACCGCGAGAAAGATCGGCCCTTTTTCCTCTACTTCGCGCCGCACGATATTCACGTGCCTCGCGTCCCGCATCCTCGCTTCGTCGGCCGTACCGCCATGGGCGCGCGCGGCGATGCTATCATTCAATTTGATTGGCAGGTTGGCGAAATCCTCGCCGCCCTCGAGCGTCACGGCCTTACGCGCGATACGCTAGTCATCCTCAGTAGCGACAATGGCCCCGTCCTCGACGACGGCTACCAAGACGGTGCCGTGGAAAAACTCGGTAATCATCGCCCTGCCGCCCAGCTTCGCGGCGGTAAATACAGCCGCTTCGAAGCTGGCACGCGCGTACCTTTACTCGTGCGCTGGCCGGCGCGCGTCCGCGCGGGCGTTTCGGATGCGCTCGTAAGCCAAGTCGATTTTCTCGCCACCCTCGCTGCGCTCACCAGCCAGAAACTCGCCGCCGCCGATGCCCCCGATAGTTTTGATCAAACCGCCGCGCTCCTCGGTGAATCGCCCCGCGGGCGCGATTACGTGATCGAGCATCATAACAAACTCGCGCTGCGCGAAGGCAGTTGGAAATTCATCGCGCCCGCCGGTGGCGAAGCGGTAGCGAAGTTTACCGCCAGCCAAACCGCTAATCTGCCAACGCCCCAACTTTACGACCTCGCGAGCGATCCCGGTGAAACCAAAAATCTCGCCACCGCCGAACCCGCGCGCGCTGCCGCCATGGCCGCTCGTCTCGCGGCCTTGAAAGCCGCACCGCGCTCTCGTCCCTGATTTTTATATTTCGATGCTCTAATTTACCCCCCCCATGAAACGCCTCCGCGCTCTCTTCCTCGCCCTGTTTGTTACCACGTCTGCCCTCGCGGCCGACCGCCTCCTAGTCGAAGCGGAAAACTTTTCCGCTCCCGGTGGCTGGTCGCTCGACACGCAGTTCATCGATATCATGGGTTCGCCCTACTTACTCGCGCACGGTCTCGGTCAACCCGTGGCTGATGCGACCACAACGATCACGTTACCGACCGCCGGAACCTACCGCGTTTGGGTCCGTACCAAAGACTGGGTCGGCGAGTGGAAAGCCCCGGGTGCGCCCGGAAAATTTCAGCTACTTATCAATGGCCAGCCGCTCACCGAAACCTTCGGAGTGAAGAGCCCCACGTGGTTCTGGCACGACGGCGGCACGGTCCAAATCCCCGCACCCAAAACCACGCTCACACTCCACGACCTCACCGGCTTCGACGGGCGTTGCGATGCGATTTATTTCACCCGCGATCTGTCGGAAATTCCGCTCAACGACTCCGCGCCGCTCTCCGCGTGGCGCCAAGCCGCGCTCGGGCTCCCCGCCACGCCGGAAGACATGGGCGAATTCGACCTCGTCGTTGTCGGTGGCGGCTACGGCGGCATGGGCAGCGCCATTTCGGCCGCTCGCATGGGTTTGAAAGTTGCCTTCATCCAAAACCGCCCCGTCCTCGGCGGTAACGGCAGCTCCGAGGTGCGTGTCTGGTCGCAGGGTCTCGTGCGCCGCGGTAAATATCCGCTCATCGGTGAGATGGTTGAAGAGTTCGCCGACAAAGCCAAAAATTCGCCCGGCACTTACGAAGAATTTGGCGACGCGCAAAAAGAAGCCCTCGTCCGCTCCGAGAAAAACATTTCTCTATTTCTGAACGAACACGTTTATGCCGCCACCACAATTGGAGGCCGAATCGACTCTGCGACCTCGCTTAATACTCGCGACAGCCGCAGGAAAGAATTCCGCGGTAAATTTTTCGCCGACTGCACCGGTCATGGCACGCTCGCCGCCCTCGCCGGGGCCAAGACCGAGATCGAGCTCAAAGACCTCCTCGGTATGTCCAACATGTGGGTTTGGAGCAATGCCTCCGCTCCGCGTTCCTTTCCTGCGACACCTTGGGCGCTGGATCTTAAAATGGATGATTTTCCTTACCCCAAGCCCGGCAAAGGCGAGATGAAGGACAAAGGTAAAGGTGAATGGTTTTGGGAAAGCGGTTTCGCCAAACACCCCCTCAACGACCTCGAACTCATCCGCGATTGGAACCTCCGCGCAGTTTTCGGTGCGTTCAACGCGATGAAAAACCGCGACGGCGCTCCCGAGCATCCCAACGCGCAACTCGACTGGGTCGCCTACATTGGTGGCACGCGTGAATCCCGCCGCATCGTCGGTGATATCATGCTCACGCGCGACGATATCGTGGGTAAAAAAGTTTTTCCTGACGGTTGCGTCCCTAGCACGTGGAGCATCGACCTCCATTTCCCCAAAGAGGAATACGCGAAAAAATTTCCCGAAAATCCGTTCATCTCTGTCGCAAAATTCGATGCTCGGGTCGACCGCCAATACGGCTATCCGATTCCGTATCGCTGCCTGTACTCAGTGAATATCGATAATCTCTTCATGGCCGGTCGCGATATCAGCGTTACCGATGAGGCGCTGGGCACTATCCGCGTGATGCGCACCATCGGTATGATGGGCGAAGTCGTGGGTAAGGCCGCCGCCATCGCTGTTCAACGCGGCGGAACACCCCGCGACGTCTACGCGAAATACTGGAACGAACTCGACAGCCTGCTTCAACTTCCTGGCCGCGCCCGCCGCGCCAATCTTGAAGCACCTTTTCAAATCTCCGGTCCTGCGCCCGCTCCGGTCGACGACAACGGTGGACGAGGCGGCGGCGTTAATCCCGCCAACCTACCCGGTATCGTCATCGATAACAAAGCTGCCCGTCTCATGGGTACTTGGACCACAGGTTCCAATCTCGAACATATCGGCAACGACTACGTCTTCGCTCGCGGCCCCGGACATACCGCCGTCTTCCCCTTCACGGTGCCTGCCGACGGCCGCTATGAAGTCCGCTTCGCCACCGCTCCGCATGAAAACCGCGCGAGCAACACCGCTGTCGTGGTCCGACATGCTGATGGCACGACGCCGGCGACCCTTAACCAACGCCAAACGGCACCCATTGGTGGTCGTTGGATTTCGCTCGGCTTTTTTAATTTTAAAGCCGGTCAACCCGCCGCCGTCGAAGTCGATGCCGCGGGCGCCAACGGCAACGTCCACCTCGACGCCGTGCAAGTACTACCCGCTAAGTAAGGCCTTATGGTCCTACTGAAGCGGGGGTGCGGATCGCGCCACGCAAGACGACAAGTTTTCCGTTTTTTATCTCAGCTTCAAATAAACCGGCGCTGGCGTCGGGCTCCACGTGGAGTCCACCGCACTGCAGTACGTTCCCGCTGCTTAGAAATACATACTCGATTTGGCCAGCAGCATCGCGGCGGAGAAGGCACAATGAGCTATCTGTGGTGACGGCCCAATCCGGTTGCACGAGTTTGCTCGGATGAGCCGAGCTCGTCGCGGGCGCGGCCATGATCAGGTCCGTTTTTCCGTAAGCGTGTTTTACGCTGATGGCTACATGTGAATCGTCAGCCACGGCGCCGGATGGCATCTGTAAATCCAGGCGGGTGATCGCTCCTAGTTTAGTTTCACCGGCATAAGGTTCGAGTACAGCGACAAAGGTCGATTGCAGGGGTGCGGTTGTGGGAGCGCTTCGACGGATCAAAAGACTGGGGACCCAGGCCTCTTGGCTGACGCCCTTATCAGGGTACATAAGCCAGCTCTCGGCTAAGGAGGCATGGGCGCCGCGCGTGAGATCAGTGGTGCGCAGGTGGACGGTTTGGCCCGCTGGTAGGTAGCCGTAGCGATCCTCAGCTTTCCAATCTAAGTGCCAGCCCGGAG
>RGAX01000106.1 GCA_009919985.1 Opitutaceae bacterium | reverse complement strand
TCGCCGCGCAAGGCCAGCTCATCCTCGCCCCCTTTGCCTCCGCGCCTTTCCCCCACCCTGACCGCGAGGCGGGCCACACCTACCAAGGCCGGCACTTCCCGGCCAAAGACCACTACGCCGACAACACCGTCGCGCTTTTTATTCCACACGGTTTCCGCCCCGGTGCGTCGCTGGACTTTGTCATTCATTTCCACGGCTGGACCAACACGGTCGCCACCACGCTCCGCACGTTTCACCTCGTCGAACAACTCGTCGCCAGCGGCAAGAACGCGATCCTCGTCATCCCTGAAGGCCCGTACAACGCGCCCGATTCTTTCGGCGGCAAACTCGAGGACGCCGATGGTTTCAAACGCTTCATGGCCGAGGTCATCGCCACGCTCCGCGCCCGCGCTGATTTTAAAACGCAGGACTTCTCGGTGGGCCGGATCATTCTTTCCGGTCATAGCGGCGGCTATCGTGTGATCACGGGCATCCTCGATCGCGGCGGCCTCGCGAAAAACGCCGACGAAGTCTGGCTCTTCGACGCGCTTTATGGCCGCACCGATTCCTTCCTCGCTTGGGCCGACCGCACGCACGGTCGTCTGCTCAACATCTACACCGATCACGGCGGCACGAAGGAAGAATCCGAAAAACTCCAAGCCCGCCTCGCCGCCCAAGGCACGCCGACGCTCTGCACAGAAGAAAAAGCCCTGCAAGCCGACGCCCTCCGCGAAAACCGCTTTGTGTTTATCCACACCGATCTCGCCCACGCGCAAGTCGCGGACGCGCGCCAAGAGTTCGCTCTCTTTCTCAAAACCAGCGTCCTCGCTGATCGTTGAAGCGTCGCGCCGATTTTTCCTGGTACCCGCGCGCGGCACTCGCTTTTCGCTCCTGCGTTTTCCTTCTCCATGTCTAGTATCTTAATTTACACCTAAATAATACCTTGCCTATTATCTCATTCCGACCAGTCAATAGACTAGTCTAATCGCCCCTTATGATAGCGACACCTACTGCACCTTCCAAAATTGTCGGGGCTTACGAGGCCAAATCGAAACTTTCGGAACTTCTCGACCTCGTTGAAAGCGGCCGAACCGTCACGATCACTCGTCACTCCCGCAACATCGCACGCCTAGTCCCCGCAGGTGAGCCTATCGCGGACCGCTCGGTTTTTACTCGCATCCGGTCGCTCCACGCTAAGCTTTCGTTACCCAAGGGCGTGTCTGCACGGGATCTCATCAACGAAGGCCGCCGAATTTAACCTGTGAAGGCGCTCGTCATAGACGGTTCGACCACGCTCGGCTTCCTGATGCTAGACGAGCAACATCCAGATGCGCTCAAATCTCTCGCGATCATCGAGAGTGGGACGCCGACGTACGTTCCGGCCCATTGGTGCGTCGAAGTAGCCAACGGCCTTGTCATGGCTGAGCGCCGCAAGCGCGCCAGCCAGGCCGACATTACCGAGGCGCTGAACCTAGTCGCGGCGCTTCCTGTTATCGAGGACGACCAGACAGCCCGCCGCGTCGGCAGTGACGCAACTGCTCTCGCTCGCCAATACGGCCTCACGATCTATGACGCCTGTTATCTCGAACTCGCTATGCGGCGCGGCGCGGCGCTAGCGACCAGTGACCATGCTCTCGCCAAGGCCGCAAAAGCGGCGGGCGTTGCGATCTTTCCCTAACTGATGACCCGTCGGGGACTTTAGCCACACCCGGCAAAACGTTGATCACCTTAGTTCGTGCTCTGGCGGCTCAAAGGGTTGCCCTAGGGACGAGTTGTGTCCGTCAAATTCTGCAAAAAGGGGATGAGAGTGTGGGATTGGATGAGATCTACGGATTTATGGGCAGGTTAAGGTAGGTTCGCGCCGATTTCTCCTCGTACCCGCGCACCGCAGTCGCTTTCCTCAACTGCCTTTTCCTTTTCTTTCTTCATGTCCACCTGGTCCCGCTTTAAATCACTTTATTATCACCACGCCGATCTCGGCCTCGCGCTCGACATCAGTCGCATTCCGTTCCCCGACGATTTCCTCGCCGCCAAAGACGCCGCGATGCAACAGGCCTTCGCCGACATGGCCGCCTTGGAAAAAGGCGCCATCGCCAATCCCGATGAGAACCGCATGGTCGGCCACTACTGGCTGCGCGCGCCCCAGCTCGCGCCTACGCCAGCCCTCGCAGCTGAGATTTCCTCCACTCTGGCAGCGATCAAAGATTTCGCCGCCCGCGTTCACTCCGGCGCCATCACCGGCCCCAAGGGTAAATTCAAAAACCTACTCGTGATCGGTATCGGCGGCTCCGCTCTTGCACCGATCCCGACGGCATCGACTATGTGCTCGCCGGTCTCCGCGGCCAACTCGCCAAAACCCTAGTCGTCGTCATCTCCAAATCCGGCGGCACCGCCGAAACCCGCAACGGCCAACTCGAAGCCGCCGCCGCCTTTCAAGCCGCCGGCCTTGATTTCACAAAGCACTTCGTCGCCGTCACTGGCGCCGGCTCCAAGCTGGACCAAACCGCGCTCGCCCAAAACTGGCTCGCCCGTTTCCCCATGTGGGACTGGGTCGGCGGCCGCACTTCCGAACTCTCTGCCGTAGGACTGCTTCCCGCTGCGCTTCAAGGCCTCGACATCCAGGCCATGCTCGACGGCGCCGCTGAAATGGACGTCGTCACGCGCCATACCACTGTCGGCCAAAACCCCGCTGCGCTCCTTGCTCTCATGTGGTTCTACGCCACGGACGGCCGCGGCGCCAAAGACATGGTCGTTCTCCCCTACAAGGATCGCCTGCTCTTGTTCTCCCGTTACCTCCAGCAACTCGTCATGGAGTCACTGGGCAAGGAACACGACCTCAAGGGCAACGTCGTCAACCAAGGCATCGCGGTGTATGGCAACAAAGGCTCCACCGATCAACACGCCTACGTTCAACAACTCCGCGACGGGGTGCACAACTTCTTCGTCACCTTCATCGAAGTCCTAAAAGACCGCGACGCGAAGACCGCTCTCGAAGTCGAACCCGGCATCACCGCCGGCGATTTCCTCCAAGGCTTCTATCTGGGAACCCGCGACGCCCTCAGCGAGAAAGATCGCCACTCGGTCACCATCACCTTGCCCGACGTTTCCCCTCGCTCACTTGGCATGTTGATCGCCCTCTACGAACGCGTCGTCGGGCTCTATGCCTCGCTAGTAGGCATTAACGCCTACCATCAACCTGGCGTCGAAGCCGGCAAGAAAGCCGCCGGTGGCGTAATCGCGCTAAAACTCAAACTCACCGCCGCTCTCAAGGCCGATCCGGCAGTCCATTATACCGCCGAGCAACTCGCCGCTCAAGTCGGTCAACCCGAAGCCACAGAACTCGCCTTCAAGATCCTAGAACACCTCGCCGCCAACAAGGGCAGTGGCGTGAAAAAGCGCGCCAAGTCCCCGTGGTTCAAATCCACTTACCGCGCTGCTTAAACCTCGCCCTCATCACGTCGGCTTTCACCCCATCGCCATGAATCGCCTCCTGCTCGTTCTCAGCCTGCTCGCCTTCACTGTGAGTGGCTCGTTGGGCGCGCTCTATTGGCAAGCGCTCGAAACGCGCCGCGATCTGACCGCGCGCGCCACTGCACTTGATGGCCAGCTCGCCGCCTCACGCGAGTTGGCCTCATCGTTTCAAAAACAAGCCGTCACCGCCGGAGCCCAAGTCGAAATCACTAAGGCTCAACTCGCCACCGCCGAGTCCCGCACCGCACAGCTCACCTCCGATCTCGCCGCCTCGCGCGCTGCCCTCGCCGCCCGCGAAGCCGCTGAGCGCACGCTGCGCGAGGAACTCAGCTCGTTACAACGCGACCTCACCGACACCCGCGCAAAAATCATTCCACCGGCCCAAGTCGAAGCCTATAAAAATACAATCGCAGAACTGGAGCGGCAGCTCGCCACCTCGAAAAACGGCGCCGCCCTCCCCACTGCCGCCGGCGCCTCAACCGCCGTCTTCTCCAGCCGCGCCGGCCGCGTTTCCGCCAATGTCATGAGCATCGGCCCAGAAAATTCCTTCGTCGTACTCAACTATGGCTCAATTCGTGGCGCGAGCGTGGACCAACGCTTTTCGGTACGCAACGGCACCGAAATCCTCGCCATAATCCGCATCAGTGACGTACGCTCGCAATTTTCTATCGCTCAAGTGGAACCTGATTCTCTACGCGGCGTCTTGCACAAAGGCGATTTGGCCGTACTAACTCCTTAACTCACCAACGATGCACTCACTCAAAAAACCGCTTCTGCTCCTCCTGTTGGCCACCTTTGGCCTCATCCTAAGCGGCTGCGAAACCCGCCGCCAGAAAGACACTGCGATTCCATGGAGTCGCCCCGCCGGCTGGGAAGGCCAGATTCCCGGCATGGGCCAACAGACCGGGCGCTAAGCCGCGCCTCACTTCCCTCTCGCCAAATCCGGCCTAGCGCCGGATTTTTTGTGCCTGCGCATGAACGAGCCCGCCGCCAACCCTTCGCTAATACCATCGCCCGGCACGCTCTACGTCGTGGCCACACCCATCGGCAACCTCGCCGATCTCACCGAGCGCGCCCGTGCCATTCTGGGCGCGGTCGATCTCGTCGCTTGCGAAGACACCCGCACCACCGGTGGGCTACTCACGCGCTTCGGCCTGCATCGTCCGCTCGTATCCTACCACGATCACAACGAAACCGAGGCCGCCGAATTCATCGCCTCGAAAATCGCCGCCGGCCAATCTGTAGCTTTGGTGAGCGATGCTGGTACGCCTGCCATTAGCGATCCCGGCTTTCGATTGGTCCGCGCCTGCCGCCGACGCGGCTTGCCCGTAATCCCAATCCCAGGCGCCTGCGCAGTCGCCGCCGTACTCAGTGCCAGCGGTCTGCCCACCAATGGATTTCTCTTCGCTGGTTTCTTGATCGCCAAAACCTCTGCGCGCACGGCTTTTTTAGAAAAATACCGCGACTTCGAATTCACCCTCGCGCTCTACGAAAGCTGCCACCGCATCGACAAATTTGCAGAAGAAATTGTGGAGAAACTCGGGCCCGATCGTGTCATTTGCATCGCCCGTGAAGTCACCAAGCTCCATGAAACCTGGCTCGTCGGCCGCGCTGGCGAGGTACGCGACCGCCTGCTTAAAGGTAGCCTGAAAGGTGAGTTTGTCGTCCTGATCGCTCCCGCCGATTTCGTTCTGTGAACACCTCGCCCGCAGGCTCCGTCGCCGTCATCGATATCGGGTCCAACTCGATCAAAATTCTCGTCGCAGCACGCGACGCGAAGAACACCTTGCACGCCGTGCATTACCGCACGATCGACGCGCGCATTAGTGCCGGCATCAGCCGCACCGAACCACGCCTGAGCGAGGATGGTATGGCTCGTGGGCTTGAGGCTATCAGCTCCCTCATAGCTGATGCCTCTATGCACGGCGCTGGCAGGATTATTCTCGTTGCCACCAGCGCTGTACGCGACGCCCGCAATGGTGCTGATTTTATTACCCGCGTCCACGCAGCCACGGGTCACTCCATTCGCCTCCTTTCGGGCAACGAAGAGGCCAACCTGATCGGCCGCGGCCTAACCTGTGACCCTGCGCTCGCCGACTTGCGCGATTTTTATGTCTTCGATCTGGGTGGCGGCAGTCTGGAATGCCTCGCCTACCGCGACCGTCGCATCACGCAAGCTGTCAGCCTCCCACTCGGTTGTGTGCGCCTTACGGAAAAATATATCGCCGACCCAACGGCATCCTTCACTACCGCCCACGCCAATGCGATCGCCGCACATGTGCGCGAGTTAATCCAGCAGGCCGGCTTTAGTTTTTCACTACCCAACACAGCCACCGCAATTGGCACCGGCGGCACCGTCACAAGCGTGCGAACGATCCAAGCCGCGCGCAGCGGCAGACCGCTGATAGAGACACCCACGCGACTCTCCGTTGCAACGCTGCGCTCACTTCTTAGTGAACTAGGTGAACTACCGCTCGCCGCACGTCAGCACATTGCAGGACTGCCGCCGGCGAGGGCCGACGTTTTTCCGACAGCCTTGGCGACCGTGATCACACTGGCCGAAATCGGGCGCTTTAACGCGTTCGAAAACTCGCTCTACAATCTACGCTGGGGCCTCGTCGCCGAGGCCCTCGATCCCGCTAAAGCTTAAACTTCGCGCACATGGGCTGCGGGGATAGCGGGTTTGCGCTTACGCTTCACTGGCTCGGCAGCGATCATTTTTCGTTTTTCCTCGGATCGCGTAAGTTTACGTAATTGAGCGAGTTGAGCTTGAAAATCTGCCGGCAGCGGCGCTTTCAATTCGAGGACCTTGCCGGAAATGGGATGCGTTACAACGATATGTTCAGCGTGGAGCATCACTCGCTCGGGTTGGTGCGGCAGGCGCGGATCACGTTGCAGCGCATGAGCGTAGCGATTTTACCGAAACTCTCCACGACCGCCCAATCTGTATGCGCATCACGCCCGCGGCCACTTTCGTCTTCTTCGTCGATTGCAGTCATCTTGTGACGATGCTGCTGATTGCGGCCGATAGACTTTTTCATGCTACCGCTCAACAACCCGGGTGCGCCTGCGACGAGCGCGAGGTATTCTTTCTGCAGCTCTCGCTCTTTAAATTGCTCCGCTAATCCGCGGTGCGCGAGATCGCTCTTGGCGACTAAGATCACTCCAGAGGTCTCACGGTCCAAGCGATGCACGATACCGGGGCGTTCCACGCCACCAACGCCGCTAAGCTTGCCTTTACAATGCGCGAGTAGCGCGTGAACGAGGGTGTCGTCGCGCGTACCAGCACCGGGATGCACGACCATACCGGCGGCTTTGTTGATCGCGAGCATGTGCTTGTCCTCGAAAATCACCTCAAGCGGAATTTTCACCGCGCGTACACCCGATGGAATCAAATCGGGAAAAGCGAATGTGATAGCGGTGTCCGGCAAGAGACGAAAATCACGCGGAATCACTTTCCCATCGACGCGCACCAACCCCGCATCGAACGAACGATGAAACGCTACGCGGCTGTGCTCGGGATACGCTTTCGCGAGAATTTTGTCGGCGCGGGCCGGACGGACGCTGGAGGGGACGATGTAGGTTTGTTCAATCACAAAGAGGTGGAGCCGAGTGGTTCCACCCCCGACCATGGCGAGCGCTTTGGTTTCCGCGAGCCACTTCTGTTGAAGCGGAGCAAGGCGCAGGAAAACACTTACGATTTACCGAGCAGATAATCCGGATTTAGCTTATTCAACGCTTTGGGTACGAACAGACCGTCTTTGCGGATGAGTTTACCGTCGAACCAGATTTCACCACCGCCGTACTCGGGGCGTTGGATGCAGACCATATCCCAATGAACTTGGGATTTATTGCCGTTGCCCACGCCTTCGTAGGCCTGACCGGGTGTAAAATGAAAGGATCCGGCGATTTTCTCGTCGAAGAGGATATCACGCATCGGCTCAAGAATATGCGGATTAAAACCGATTGCGAATTCCCCGATGTAGCGCGCGCCGGAGTCGCTGTTGAGAATTTCGTTAAGACGTTTCGTGTTGTTAGCCGTGGCTTCGACGATGCGGCCTTTTTTGAAAACGAGGCGGATGTTATCAAAGGAGGCGCCGAGATACACCGTCGGAGCGTTGTATTGAATAACACCTTCGACTGAGTCTTTCACCGGACAGGAGAAAACCTCGCCATCTGGGATATTGCGCAGACCGCCGCAAGGTTGGGCACCAATACCCTTGATCGAAAAGGTGAGGTCAGTGCCCGGGCCTTTAATGTGCACGCGGTCGGTTTTCGCCATTAGATCAGCAAGCACCTTCATGCCGGGCACGAGCGTGGCGTAGTCAAGATTGCAGACCTGAAAGTAAAAATCCTCAAACGCCTCTGTGCTCATGCCTGCTTGTTGGGCCATGGCAGCGGTCGGCCAACGCAGGACGACCCACTTAGTCTTGCCCACACGGTGATCGAGCACCGGCTTCATCAACCGCGAGATTAGCTGGGTTTTAACCGAAGGCACATCGGAATTTTCGAAAATATTTTCAGAGCCACGCAACGCGATGTAGGCGTCCATTTTTTGCATGCGAGCAAGCTCCACCTCCGCGTGCGGGGCGTATTGATCCTCAGCGGCGGCAAGCGCCAATTCACGTGAGATGCGGGCGCGATGAAGCTGCACATAAGGATGGGCGCCACGCGCACGAGTAGCCCGCACTAGAGCGATCACCATCGCATCCGGCACATCGAAGGCGTCGATGAGCACGCGTTCACCGGGTTTCAAGGCAGTGGAAAAACCAGTCAGGCCGGCGGCAAGTTGGGTGTAGCGTGGGTCGATGATCATGGAAAGTAAGCCCAAGCTAACCCCACGCCGGCCAGCACCTGCAAGCGAAAGCTCGTAGCGCCGATTGCTTCGCCATTAAGGAGCACCACTCTGCGGGAAGCAGATGCGACCTACCGCTTCGTCAAAGTCAGCTGCACCTCGGATAATATCAATTTCTAGCCGTAGATAAAACAAAGGCAGCGGGCAAAGCCGGGTCTCGGCAATGCGCACCGCATCTTTTTCCGTCGTGATGAGGCATTCGGCCCCTTCGCGCTGCGCCGCAGCAAAGAGTTCAGCCAAATCTTCCTCCTCGTAGCGGTAATGATCCAAAAAGCGTTCACGGCCCATCACCAACGCACCAAGATCACGCAGGAATTTCTCGAAACTTTCCGGGGTCGCGATGCCACTGAAGGCAAATACGCGTCGGCCCTTAAGCCAGGATAGCGGTTCACGCGCGTCAACGGCCGTGACAGGGACGCCGAAACGCTGGAGGTACTGTGGTCGGTGCGCGCACTCGATGATATCGACATTGGGGTTGTGCTCGCGGATCAGTGCTTCGAGGTCGTTGTCGCGTTCACCGTTGGATTTGGTGAGGAAAACGTAACTCGCACGGCTGAGGTGTTTGATGGGCTCGCGAAGCACGCCACGGGGCAACATGTGGCCGTTGCCGAATGGATTCGTTTTATCCACGAGCAACAGATTCAAGCGGCCCTTGAGCGGCAGGTATTGAAATCCGTCGTCGAGGATGAGTGTGTCGCAGCCGAATTTCTTAATCGCGTATGCGCCGGCTTTGACACGGTTTTTATCCACGAGGACGACTACGCCGGGGAGATTTTTCGCGAGC
>RGAX01000105.1 GCA_009919985.1 Opitutaceae bacterium | reverse complement strand
GTGCCGATCGTGGAAAACCGTCCCGTCGCACGCTTACTTTATGCGACAGGGAAAGTAGGCGAACCGATTCCACAGGATATGTTTGAGGCGGTGGCTGAGATTCTCGCCTTCGTTTACCGTACCTACCGTTATTATTATTTCACCCTGCCTAGCCGGCGTGCGGCGGCCCTATCTAACTAATTTTCATGCCTGCTGTTGTTCCAGTTCCCGCGACGACGTTCTCCCGCCAACTCATGGGCCGGGCCGATCTTATATTCACGGCCGGTTTGTTTGGCACGATCATGCTGCTCGTGCTGCCCGTGCCCTCCATGGTCATGGACATGCTGCTGGCGCTCAGTATCGCCTCCTCGTTGCTAATCATGCTGGTGGTGATTTATGTGCGCCAACCTGTAGAATTTTCGGCGTTTCCGACCGTGCTGTTGGGCCTGACGCTTTTCCGCCTGGCCCTCAATATCTGTTCGACCCGCTTGGTGCTAACGCGGGGTGAAGCGGGTCATATCATCGAGGCGTTCGGCAAGATCGTGATTCAGGGTAATTACGTGGTCGGCTTTGTAGTGTTCGTAATCTTGGTCGTCATTAACTTTGTCGTCATCACCAAGGGTGCAGGCCGTATCGCGGAAGTATCGGCGCGGTTTACCTTAGATGCATTACCGGGTAAACAGATGGCGATCGATGCGGAGCTAAACGCAGGAGCAATTGATGAGCCCACGGCCTCTGCTCGGCGGCTTAAATTACAGCGCGAAGCAGATTTTTATGGTGCGATGGACGGTTCATCCAAGTTCGTCCGCGGTGAGGCGATCGCGGGTATTTTGATCACCTTGGTCAACGTTTTGGGCGGCTTCATGATCGGCGTTTTGCAGATGGATTTGTCGCTGATGGAAGCGCTGCAAAAATTTACTCTGCTTTCAATCGGTGATGGTCTGGTGACGCAAATTCCGGCCCTCGTGATTTCAGTCGCCGCGGGTTTGCTCGTCACGCGTGCGGCCGATAACGGCGACCTAGGTCAACAAGTGGGGGGTCAATTGGTGCGCTACCCCTTCGCTTTGAAGATGGTCGGAGCAGTGATGTTACTCATGGGCTTCATGCCGGGGCTCCCCTTGTTACCACTCGGCTTGATGGGCGGATTTTTTCTCTACATCGGCTACAAACTTCCCGCGGTCACACCCGAGGCTGAGCCGGTCGCAAAGACCGCCGCCGAGAAGGCCAAGGATAAAGAAGCCGCGCCGCCCAAGAGTGGCTCGGTCGAGGAGGTGCGTCGCTTGATCGACGTCGATGTGTTTGCCGTGGAAGTGGGCTTTGGCCTGGTGGGCTTAGCCGATCAGAAGCAAGGTGGCGATTTACCCGCCCGCATCACCGGCGTGCGTAAAACTTTGGCCCGAGAACTGGGCGTTATCGTGCCTCAGGTGGCCGTGCGCGACAATCTCGAGCTCGCAAGTGGCGAGTACCGTTTTCTTTTGCGCGGCCGGATCGTGGGGCGTGGTTCGCTTATGATGGGTCGCTGGATGGCGATGAATGTCTCGGGCAGTCGCGTACAATTGCGCGGCGTCGCCTGTCAGGAGCCGGTCTTCGGGCTGGCGGCCGTTTGGATCGAAGAAGCCGAAAAGAAAAATGCGGAAATTAACGGTTACTCGGTCGTGGATTGCGCCTCGATTATCGTCACCCATCTGTCGGAAATTTTGAAGTCCAACGCCCATGTGCTGCTCGGCCGTCAGGATGTCCAGGCCTTGATCGATCATGTGAAACAATCACATCCCGCACTCGTCAGCGAGTTGCTGCCGGACTTGGTCAATCTGGGGATCATCCAGCGCGTGCTCCAAAATTTACTCCGCGAAAATGTGCCGATTCTGAACCTGCCGTTGATCTTGGAAGGGATCGCCGATTACGCCGCGTTGACCAAGAACCCCGACGATTTGAGCGAACTGGTGCGTCGCCGCCTCGGACCTTATTTTGTGCCATTGCTGGAATCGGCTCCGGGTACTCTACGGGCTTTGACCCTCGATCTGCGCCTCGAAAAAGAATTGGTGACGAAAATTCATCGTACGGCAGCAGACTTCGGTCTAGCGCTCGATCCGGCCTTAAGCGCGCATCTGCTCGAAGGGATCAACGCCAAGCAGGCGCAATTCGCCGCCGGTGGTAGCGCGCCGTGCATCGCCGTGGGCGCCGAGTTACGCTTGGCCTTGCGGCGTTTCCTCGAGTCAACGTTCCCACGCCTCACCGTCGTATCTTTCCAGGAAATACCGGGTACCTACCAGATCGAGAATGCTGGCATAATTTCCGCTCCCGTTGAAACGGCCCGTGCGGCAGCTTAATCCCATGGCTTCATCCGCTTTTAAATCTCCCGCGCCGGGCACCTACCGCTTCATCGTGCGCTCGGTTAACGAGGCGCTTTCGGTGCTCAAATCGCAGTTGGGGCCTGAAGCGCGCGTACTTTCGGTGCGGCCCGTGCGGCAGGGTTTTATTAAACGTATTTTTGGCGGAGCGAAACTCGAAGTCATCGCTGAACTCGCGGCGCCCGAATCGGCGATGGAGCCGGCGCTAGCGCCTCCGGTGCCAGGGGTGTTGAGTTCAACCTATGCGGCTGGGTTGGCGCGTGGGAGCCGTCCCGTGGATTTGCGGGCCGCACTGAAGTCGGCGGGATTTTCCGAAGCGCTGATTTGGCGCGTCGAAACGGAGCGGCGTTGGTCGATCTCCGGCGAGAAACCTTTAGGTGACGCCTTAGCGGAATTTGTACGCGAATTGCGTCAATTAATCGGCGCGTTTCCAGCGGTTCCCCTGAGCCAGCGGGTAGTTTTTATCGGCAGTTCGCAGGCCGATAAATCGTTGGCCCTCGGGCAATGGCTGACCTGGGAAGTGTTTCAGCAAGGTACGAAGTGCCGTGTGTGCCACGTCGAATTTAGCCGGCCCAATCCCTGTCTCGAATTGGAAGTATTTTGCGATGCCGTGGGTGTGGGACTCACGCATTATACCCCAGATCTAAGAGTCAGTAATGAAAGTGCGCGCGTGTATTGGGATGTGCCTTGCTTCGGCGCAGCCGCGGGCGACGAAACACCCCAGTTGGCCGATTTGCTAAAGCAACACTCGATCGAGACTCGGGTACTCGTTTTGAATGCGGCCTACGAAATCGAAAGCCTGCGGGCGGGCTTGAAGTCGGGCCGTTCGCTGGGGGCCACTCACCTGGTGCTCACGCACTTGGACGAGGCGAAGGATGTGGGTAAACTTTGGGAAATATTGCTCGAAGGGGAAATGCGCCCCCTTTTCTTCTCGCATGACGGCAACTTGCTTGGCCCCATCGGAGTCGATCCGCTCGATTTCCTGGCCAAAAAAACCTTGGGTAAGGGCTGATTCGTATGCGTTACATATTTTTGGTTTTCGGCTTTATTTTCTTCACGATGGTCTTTGTGGCCGGCCTTTGGGCTGATCGGACCATCGCGTTGGTCGTGCGCGATGCTTGTATCGCCGCCCTAGTCGGCGGACTTGCCGGCCAGTGGTTTTGGAATCACGTTTTGGATGCCATGCGCGTCACCGTCGCTGTAAAACGCGCTGCAGCCGAAGCAGCTCTCAAAGCCAATCGTCAGAAAAAAGGTGAAACTGTGGTCGCCAAAGCTAAGAAATGAACGTGTTGATTAACCTGGGATAACACCATGGAACCTCCTCTTTCTTCCGATACGCCTCCACCGCCGGTTTCGCCGTTGGTTTATAAGACGTACCAACACACGACCGGCGCCTCCATGGCTCTGGTCGAGGAGCACCTGCATTTGGTGCGACAGGTGGTTGGTCGCATCAAGATGAGCCTACCGCCGCATATCGATGCGGATGATCTGCATTCGGTGGGCGTGATAGGGTTAATCGCAGCCTCGCAGCGGTACGTCCCGCAAGAGGGCCGGACCTTTGCCGGGTATGCGTATACGAAAATCCGCGGCGCGATTCTGGATGAACTCCGACGCTTGGATTGGTGTCCCCGTCGCACCCGAGCCAAGGCGCGTAAATTAAAAGATGCGATCGCCGAGTTGGAGCAGAAGCACCAACGCGCGGCGACGGCCGAGGAAATCCAGCGTCAACTGCAGCTTACCCCAGCCGAGTACGAAGAGTGGCTGCAGGAATCTAGCCCAGTCACTTTTATTAACATCGATGCCTCCGCGCATGATGACGGCGACGGCTTTAAGCTGCACGAGACCATCGCCGACGAAAATCTGGAGCCCGCCTCCGCTGGCTTAGAGCGGGCAGAATTGTGGCGTCTGGTGGCCGATAGGATAGAAACGCTGCCCGAGACGCAGCGAAAAGTGCTCGCGTTGTACCACTTTGAAGGGCTCCGACTCGCTGAAATCGCTGAGGCGATGGATTTGACGGAAGCCCGGATCAGTCAGATCCACACCCAAGCGATCCTGGCGCTGCGTAGCTTTATCGAACGTAATCAAAATAAATAGGTGATCTCATGCTCATTATCGCCGGCTTAGTACTCGTAATTGTTTGCACCTGTCTTTCCTTCATCTGGGGAGATTTTAACATCAACAAGATTGGCTTGTTGATCCACGTGGCTGAGATCGTTGCCATTTTCGGGATCACCTTGGGCGCGGTCTTGATTGCCACACCTGGGCACGTCCTCAAAGAGACGGTGGTCAAAATCATAGCGGTTCTCACCGGTAAAACTATCGGTAAAAACCATTACTTCGAGCTGATCGGAGCACTCTACGAACTGTTCCAGACGGGACGTAAAAGCGGTTTGCTCGCGCTCGAAGAACACGTTTCCGCTCCCACGCAAAGTTCTGTCTTTCGCAAGTACCCGACCTTACTCTCCTCGCCTGAACGTTTGGCGTTTATCGTCGATAGTCTCAAGCCTCTGGTCGACGGACGTATTAAACCCGACCAACTTGAGGCCGTCATCGACGTGGATATTGAGACCAAAACGCGTGAAGTCGACCACTGTGCTCACGTACTTAACTTTGCCGGCGATTCCCTGCCGGGCATCGGTATCGTCGCTGCGGTAATGGGCATTATTAACACCATGGCCATCATCGACCAAGGTACCGAAGCCGTCGCTTCACACATGGCGGCCGCGCTCTCCGGTACGATGTTGGGCGTGTTCGCCGCGTACGGTTTTGCCAATCCTCTAGCCAGCAGTATCCGCGCTTTGAACGACGGCTACATCCAATACCTGCGTTGCACCAAAATCGCGGTGGTGGCTTTCGCCAAAGGCATGGCCCCACTCACGGCCGCCGAGTTGGCGCGCCGCTCGCTCGATCACTCCGTGCAACCCTCGGCGGAAGCCTTGGAAACCGCCCTGCGTGGCGGTGCCGCAGCTAAATAACAACCCTCTAACCCTTTAATATCATGGCTGGATCAGGCGGAGCTTGGAAGGTTGCCTTTGCGGACTTTATGACCGCATTGATGGCTTTCTTTTTGGTGATGTGGATTCTCGGGCAAAAACCTGAGCTGTTGGAAGGAACGGCGAAGTACTTCCGCGACCCACCCAAAATCCGTATGCCTTGGAACACCGGCGTACTCAAAGACCAGGCTAAAGAGGCGACCGTCCGTGACATCAACGCCAAGGCCAGCAAAGAAAACGCCTCCAAAGCCGCCTCGGCCGAACAGAAAAATCTCAACGCTATCGCGATGGGCTTTTACGGTATGATCAACGTAAAGTCCGAGGATCCCAATCGGCCGGTCGACATCGTTGTCTCCAACGACGGCGTGTTGATCACCCTTTATGATCGGACCCGCAAACCGCTCTTCCAAGGTGAAGCCTCCGCTGAACTTTCGCAGTGGGGGGATTTCGTTTTTCAGAACCTCGCCTGGCTCGTCGATCGCCATGGTTTTCGCGTGTCCATCGAAGGCCACTCGCGCAGCGGTTTAAAAATGTTATCTCCAGCCTATTCGGCTTGGGAGCTCTCGGGCGATCGCGCCAGTAACGTCCGCCGCCTGATGTCGAATGTCGCGGTTGCCCCCGAACAATTCGAACGCGTGACCTCCTTTGGCGACACCCGCCCCTCTAAGGTTGGTCAGGCTGATCCCGAGAACGACCACCGCGTGGAAATTAAACTCTCGGTCGGTACCCGAAAACTCGGTGACCCCGCGCCGGAAAAACCGGTCGAAAAAGTAAAACCATGAAGTCTTTTTTATCCGGCCGAACCGGCCTTGCCGTTTCGGACTCACCCAATCTCGTTGAACCTGAAGCGCCCACCGGACTTTCGCTCCTGGCCTCCGCTGGCACCCTGCCCAGCGCCTCCGCCCCGAAAGCGGGGGCCTCTTCGGTCCAATGCGTCCGCGAGGGTGACGTGATTAAAAAACTAATCGTGACGTGTGAATGCGGCAAAACCGTTGAGATCGATTGTCAGTACACGGCCGGCGCGCTATAAACGTCCTTCCCATGATCAGTCTCAAACAGCTCACGCAGCTGGCCGCCACTTCCACCGAAGTCTGGCAGGTATTTCAAGCCGATGTTGTCAAAGCGACTGAGACCGAAGTCGCCGATGCTAAGGAGCGGGCTGAAATCCAACTGCGGCGTTCCCGCAATCTGCTATGGGAGCTGTCCTCCCGACTCAAAGGCTTAAGCGACGAGGCGACTGCCAGCCCTGCAATTCGGGCTCGGATGCTCGTCGACAATGCCTTGAAACTTGAGGGACTGGACCCGCGCATGTTGGCCTTGCGTGAGGATAAAAACCGGCACGCTCAACTCATCCGTGAATATCAATCCACGTTCGATTCGCTGCGGCTAAATCTGGGCGAAGATAGCATGCGCACGATGATGGATTCGTATCATTTTCCTGAGCGCATTTACGCCCTCGCTGAATTTGTGAAATTACGCCGAGAGAAAGCCGGACTGGAATCGCGGGCGATGGGAATCGAAAAGAAAATCGAAGAAGCCCGGGAAGAATCCGCCGAAGCCGAAAAAGAGAGCGCATGCGTGGAAGCGTTTTTAAAGACCCGCAAGGCGCAGAAAGGCGCAGCGATCGCCTTAGGCGTCGCGCTGTTGGGGATGGTTTTAATCAATATTTCTATGGTCATCGCCGCCGCCGTCGGCGTGCTCGGATTGATCCTTTTAATCTTGGGGCTCTTGTCGTGGCTGGCTAGCGGGGTGGCCTTTGCGGCGTTTGATGAAGAGCTGAAAAGGAAAGTGAGCGCTTTCAAAGAAGAGGGTTTTTTGGCGGTCAGCCAGCGGTTGCGCAAAGCGCATGAAGCGATGCATGCCTTGGAAGTGCGCTTCGAGGAAAACCGCAAAGAATTGAACGCCCTCAATGCCAAGGTCGGCAAAGCCGCGGAATTAGAACGCACCTGGAAGCCGATGACGGATTTGGAAGTGGATACTGCGACCCAAAAAATGACCGAAAGCTGCAAGCAGTTTTTCGGGGAAACGGGGGCGCGGGTCATTTTCCAAAACAAAAAAGAGCTCACTGTGCTGTGAGTCGCCCGCGCGGGGTCAAAAATCAATTTTCTTGCTCAGGGTGAGGGTCGCGTGTGTGGTTTCCATTCCGCTCGTGCCCGGGTGGTGGAATTGGTAGACACGCAGGTCTCAGAAGCCTGTGCCTCACGGTGTAGCGGTTCGAGTCCGCTCCCGGGCACCATTTCAGAGCTAAAAACCGTAAATTTTAGGCTGAAATTTAACCGAATTTTCGCAGTATCGTCGCCGGCTCGTCGCCACCCTATCGATTAACTCTGCTGCATAGGCGGCCGGGTCCGAGCGGTCTCGCATAGCAGGGTGAGGATGGCGAGGGATCGGAGATAAGTAGGTTTGGGGTAAAGCCCGCGCATGAGCGGCCAACCGACCGGTCACCACACCACGGCCACGCCGCTCCAGCGCGTGATTTCCTGGTCATGGGTGACAAGAGGAACCTTGTGCTCTACCGCGGTGGCGCAGATGAGCCGGTCGGCGTGATCTTTATGCGACCAATCTAATTCAACCGACCTCCACGCGATGTGCGGGGTGAGGGGCAATATCTGAAAGCGCTCGCCGAGGTCTTCGAGCCATGAGGCTGGATCGGGTGAGAGTTCGATTTCGCCGGTGCGCGCCTTTCGCGCTATCTCCAGTAGACTAATCGCAGCGATGCCAAAATCATCGGCCGCGCATTTGGATGCGAGCGTGCGGACCTTCGGCGAAAGCCGAGTGGCGGATTCCGCAATCCAAAGAACGGCGTGGGTATCGAGCACAAATTTCATTAGGCGAGGGTGCCCCACTCCTCGAGTGAAATGAAATCCGGGCCGTAACTCCCAAAAGCTACCTTTGATTCTGATCGGTTCGTTCCCGTCCGACGGTCTCGAAGTCTGAGCTTAATGCGCGGTCTTAGTGAAAGCCCCACGCACGTTCATCCCTGCACTGTAAACGCCCCTAATTAGCCTCAGAAGGCCGATCCGATTAAGGAGCCGGACGAAAGTCGCGGCGATAGACTTGGCCACGTTTTAGATGATCGACCACCGTGGCGTAGTCGCCTTCAGCAAGGGCTTTTTGGAAGGCGCTTAACTCAGCTTGATACTGCTGAACGGCGCGGAGGATTTCCTTGTGATTTTGTTCTAGAATAGTGCGCCAGAGTTGGGGATCGCTCGCGGCGATGCGTGTAGTGTCACGCAGGCCTCCGCCAGCGTAGTCGCGCCAGCTCGTGTCGCGCTCCGCCAGAAACGCACAAAGAGTAGAAGCGAGCACCTGGGGTAGATGGCTGATGTGCGCGACGATTTCGTCGTGGTGGCCAGGTTCTACGCTCGTGGTGCTGGCACCGAGGGCCTGCCAGAATTTTACGACGCTCGCCGTGGCGGTAGCTTCCGTGGTCTCGAGCGGTGTCACGAAACACGTGCGGCCCTGAAAAAGTTCGGCCGTTCCGTGTTCCCAGCCAGTTTTTTCCGAACCAGCCATGGGATGCGCGCCGACAAAATGCGCGTGCGCACCAAGAGCGGCGGTGCCCAGGCGAGTAATTTCTTCTTTCACACTGCCCACATCGGTCACGATTGCGCCAGTGGGGAGGTGGGAGGCGATTTGGCGGATCAGGGTAACGATCTGGTCAACCGGGGAGGCGATCACAACGAGGCTGGCTCCAGTGACCGCGGCTTCGGGGGTCTCGGCTACTGCGTCGCACCAAGGTTGGCCGTTTAGGGCTAGGCGGGTTTCGGCGCGACGGGACCAGATGACGATGCGTTGCGCGACGTGGCGGGCACGAGCAGCCCGGGCGACGGAGGCGCCGAGTAGACC
>RGAX01000104.1 GCA_009919985.1 Opitutaceae bacterium | reverse complement strand
AACGCAAGGCGGCGAGCGCCACGCCCATCGCGTCGACCTCTTGCACGAATCCCGCGCGGGTTGCCGTAAGCGCGACTTTAAATTTAGCCTGCGGCAAGCGCACGGGTTCATCGATCACCCGAGAGTCGCCACCCTGCGCGTTGATCATCGCACGGAATTTCTCGAGGGCCGCGCCCGATGAAATACTTTGCGCCAACGCCCCTCGAGCCTCGGTCGCCGTCCGCGCCACACCCGCCAACACCAACATTTGCTCGGCGAGCGCGTAGGTGACTTCCATCGTATCAGCCGGGCCGCGGCCTTTAAGGCACTCGATGGATTCGGCGACTTCGAGCGCGTTGCCGACCGCGCGACCGAGCGGTTGGTCCATTGCGGTGAGAAGCGCGCGCGTGGGTTTACCCATGGCGGTCGCCACCGAGACGAGCGCCAGCGCAAGTTCGCGCGCCTGCGACTTTTCCTTCATGAACGCACCGCGGCCAAATTTCACATCGAGCACAAGCACATCGATGCCCTCGGCGAGTTTTTTGGCGAGAATACTACCGCAGATTAGCGGGATGCACTCGACGGTCGCCGTCACGTCGCGCAGCGCATAAAGTTTTTTATCGGATGGCGCCAATTCCGCCGTCTGGCCGATGAGCGAGAGTCCGATGGTTTCCAACTCGGCGCGGTATTCCGCCATCGTAAGATTCACTCGGAACCCTGGAATCGATTCGAGTTTATCGAGTGTACCGCCGGTATGCCCCAGGCCGCGGCCTGAAATCATCGGTACAGCGACGCCGCTGGCCGCAACCATCGGCGCGAGGTGCAGCGATACTTTATCGCCCACACCACCTGTCGAGTGTTTATCCGCTTTGGGCAATTTTACACTCGAGAGATCGGCGACGACGCCGGAGTGCATCATCGCTTCGGTGTAGAGTGCGGTTTCCGCGGGCGTCATGCCGCGCAGGTAAATCGCCATGAGTAGCGCCGAGAGTTGGTAATCCGCCCAAGAGCCATCGGTGGCGCCCCGCACAAACGCCGCGAGCTCTTCGCGAGTCAGCGCCAGGCCGTCGCGTTTTTTGGCGATGATATGTTGGGGGAAGAGCATAGGTTCAGCCCAAACACCCCGCGCGCCAAAGGCAACCGCGCGGCCACGCGGAGGTAACCGGGCTTTTTCTTGGCACGTTCGGAGCAGAGTGTTGAATGAGGCGATGTTTACCATTCTTGGCGCTGACGGTAATGAATATGGCCCGGCTTCGCTTTCGCAGGTACGCGCGTGGATGAACGCTGGTCGCGCCAACCTCGATACGCGGGCAAAATTACCGGGCGAGACCGAATGGCGCCGGCTCGGCGACATCCCGGAGTTCAACGGCGAGCCCCAGGCCATGCTTCCACCCGCGTTGGACAGCACCACGACTGAGGCCTCGGCTCCGGTCCCTTCGGAGCACCGCGAGCCCGAGCAAGCCGACCGACTGACACGACTGACAGCGGTATTAGTTGATACCGTGATTGGCGCCGTGGTCGCGATACCCGGCGGACTAATCCTCGGCGGGGCGTTTCTCGAGGCCGTAGTCGCCATGATACGCGGACAAGAACCGGATTTTTCCGAGATCGAGCCCGGACGCCTGTTGATCGGTCTCGCGGTCCTGGGCCTCGCCACGTTTGCGCTGCAACTTATCCAAATTTACCTCATCTCCACGCGCGGACAAACCCTCGGCAAACGCTTTCTTGGCATACGGATCGTGCGCGCGAGCGATGGTTCTAATCCTGGCTTCGCACGAGCTTGGCTCCTGCGCGCTTTGGTGCCCGGAATCATTGGAATGCTACCGACTATCGGAAACGTGTTCACGATCGTGAACTACAGTTTCATCTTCCGCGCCGACCGCCGTTGTCTTCACGATCTGCTGGCTGACACGTGCGTCGTGAAAGTGAAGCCGCCGACAATTTGAAAAGTCTGCGCATGCATGTAATGCGACCGGGCACCGCGTTAAGTTCAATAAAGCGGTTCTTGAATTAGCTACGCCTTACAAGGCGAGGGAGCGCGGCTAAGATGAGGCTCGCGTTAGAACGGGTTTATTTCTCGCTAAAAAATAGATCGGCATATAAGTCGGCAATTTTAGTCTATTTTCTTCGATCTATAAGTCATAAGTCGTTATCAATCAATATTTATTTAAAAATAAATAGGTTCTTCGCTACTTTCAGTGGGTAACGGGCAGATCGAGTTTACCGGCGGTGAAGTAAAGCATGGTGATGAGATTCTCGGTAGAACGGAAACCGCGGGCCTTACGTTTCACGGCGGAGAAGACGCTATTGAGACCTTCCATAAAAGCGTTGGTGGTGCCGTGAACCCAATGCCCCAAGATGCCTTGTAGGTGGCGGGTGATCATGGCGGCGCACTTACGCATGTCGGCGAAGAGCGGTCGTAGGTGCTTGGCCGCGATCCAGTCGACCCAGCGGCACCAGGCGAGTAATTTACGGCGGGCAATTTTAGCGTCAGCGATCTGATAAATTTCTTGCAGGGCTAGGCGCATCTGATGCGCCTTGACGGTGGCCAGGTTGCGTTTGAGTAAGCCTTGATACTGCAGTGCCTGCTTGGGCGTATGATTGGCCGGATTCTTTAGTAGCACCCAGCGGTTACCTCTTAAGCACTCGGCATCCGCTTGAAGTGCCAGTCGCTGTTCGGCTCGGCGGGTTTCGTCGAGCGCTTTGTTAACGTGAGCGATGACATGAAACTTGTCGAAAACGACCACCGCTTGGTCCCCGAGGTTTTCTTTCACTCCGGCAATGTAGGCCGGGCTCATGTCGATGGACACTTCCGTGATCGCCCGGGGGTGGCCGTTATGGCGATCCAGTTCACTCACAAAACTCTCCCAGACCCGCTTATCTTTGCCTTCCGTCGCGAAGAGCACCCGTTTGCCGATCAGGTCGCAAAAGACGCTCACGTAATTATGGCCTTTGCGCACGTTTAACTCGTCGCACCCGACACAAACGACCCCACTCCAGTCCACCTTCGGGTAAGCTGCGGCCACCTGCGCCTTAAGCATCCGCCAGAGTCGAGTATCGGTTTCGCCGACGTGGCGGGCCACTGCCGCCACCGGCATCTGCCGCATCAGTAATAAGGCCATCGCTTCAAAGGCTTGGGTGAAGTGCTTGCTCAACCCTTCCCACGGTGGCAGCACCCGATAAACTTGTCCGGTTGTGGTTTTACGCCCGCGCGGCAGCCGGCACCGGATCTCACAGCGGTGCTCAAACACATTAAGGTGCCGCCACACCAACTCTTCGGTGTGATCATACGCCGCGACCGCTTCTTTCGCCCCGATGCTCTCCCCGTTCCAGAGTAATGGAGTCTCCTCAATCCACAGCCTCACTAAACTCTCTTCTTTCACGAACTCGCAGCGCATTACGCGCCACTGCGTGCCTAATCCGAGCAAATTATGAAAAAGTGATTCGGGCGTCATCATCCCTAGAATCGCGCCCTTCGCTCACCTTTTCGTCACGCCTAAATCGTCAGCACCGGTGTCGGCCTAATCCACTGAAAGTAGCGAAGAACCAATAAATATCGGTAAAAATATCGGCATAAATGCCACTCACAAGACCAGCGATCGAGCCCATCCTGCCTGAGCAATACCTGCGCTCCTTGGATGATTTGGCATGCTCGGTTCTTGAACAAGCTGCTCGGCTCGACCAAAAGGTTCGACCCGAGCTACGCAAGGACTTGGCGGAGCTAACTCGTTGGATGCACTGTTATTACTCCAATCTCATCGAGGGGCAGCAAACGCGAGTTCGTGACCTAAGACGCGGAGCAAGCCCCGGCCTAAAGACGAGGGGTCTTAGGCGGGGTCAATCCGCGCCGGCCTGATTCTGGATGTAGTGTTTGATGATCTCCAAAGGCGCTCCGCCGCAGGAGATCAGACAGTACGAAGGCGACCATAGCACAGGCTTGCGGTAGTGTCGCGCCAGATGGGCGTCGTAATCGCGACGCAGCAGCCGCGAAGATACGGTCTTCAAATTATTGATCAATTTGGTCAGAGGCGTCGTGGGTTCGGTTTCAACCAGCAGATGAACGTGATCGGGTTCGCCGTTACACTCCAGCAGTTGGCATCGCCACTGCACGCAGAGGCGATCAGCGATCGCCTGGAAGGCTGCGAGCATCGCCTGGTCCAAACAGGGCCGGCGATACTTGGTCACGAAGATCAAGTGGTAGTGCAGGCGGTAGACGCAGTGTTCTTTGGCTTTTAGTTCTTGCCGTTTTTCATGCCCAAAAACCATTTTAATTCACACGATGCACTGCCAGCGCAAAGTCGAATACCGCCTCTACCCGCGCACGGTCGCCGGGTTGGAGTTGGCGCGGATGGCGGACACCTGCCGGCAGGTTTACAATTGGGCTTTGGAGCAACGCATCGCCCACTATCAAACCACGAAAAAGTCCCTTACGTTCGCGGCGCAATGCCGGGCGCTCACCCAAGAGCGCAAGCTGCGAGCCGCTTGGGCTGCGGTGCATACCCACGCACTCCAACTCACGCTCAAGCGGCTCGATCTCGCATTCGGTGCGTTCTTTCGCCGCATCAAAAAAGGCGAGACGCCCGGCTTTCCCCGCTTCAAATCCAGCCGCCGCTTCAGCGGCTTCGGGTTCAAAGAACACGGCAACGGCTGGCGCCTACATTCAGACGGAAGATCTGTCCGCATTACCGGGATCGGAAAACTAAAGCTACGCGGTAAGGCACGGTTCGCCGGCGGCCTGCCCAAGACCGCCGAAGTCGTCTGCCGCGCAGACCGGTGGTATCTTTCCGTCACGTATCGGCTCGAGCAGTTGCCGGCGCGCGAGCGTGCCGGGGTGGCCTTGTCCGGGCTTGATTGGGGCGTGGAAACCTTCGCGACGATCGCGAACGCCGACGGCTCCGACGAATGCATCGAGAATCCCCGTCACCTGAAGAAACAGTTGGAGACCCTTGCGCAACTCCAGCAATCCCTCGCCCGCAAAACCAAGGGTTCCAAGCGTTGGTGGTTGGTCAAACGCGCCGTCGTCCGGCTCCACGACAAGGTGCGTCGTCAGCGTCAGAACTTTTTGCATCAGACTACCGCCAGGCTTGCCGCCACCCGGCGAGCCATCGGCGTCGAACTCCTGTCCCCGCTCGCGATGACCGCCTCTGGCGGTCAGACCAAGCAGGGACTCAACCGAGAAATCCTTGCGGCGGCCGCGGGGGCTTTCCACCAAATGCTGCGTTACAAAGCGGAAGAAGCTGGTTGCGCCATCATCGAGGTGGATCCCCGTAAGCACAGGCCCAGCCAGACTTGTTCTGGCGGTGGCCCTGCCCGCCAGAAGTCGCTCAGTGAACGCACGCACATCCTGCCGGATGGCTCCGTCATCACTCGCGATCTCAACTCCGCACGGAATCTGCTGAACATAGTTTTGGGCTGCGAAGCCCAGTGGGGAGGGAACCTACCCCAGCATTCAGGACCGAAGACGGCTTCGGACACCGGCTGCGAAACCTCGTCCATAGCCGCTTAGGCTTGGGCGATGGTAGTTCATATTGAAGCAGCTCTTCAGCAGAATTTTGCAGCTGAACCTGAAAAGAGAAGCCTGCAGCAATTAGCGCTCGCACATCTGGCGGTTCAAAAGTGGGCCGCCACCTACTCAGGGTCGCCCTATCAAGGCAGTTTTTTTTGCGAACTCCACCGACTGTTTTATTCGCAGCTCCCAGCGGAAATGCGCGTTGCCACCACCTCGAGCGGCCAAAAATCGCCCCTTCAGCCTGGCGAGTTGCGAACCGGAGACGTGGAAGTTGGAACTCACGTTGCCCCGCCATACGAGCTTGTGCCCGGATTGCTTGAGCATTTCAGCCTTCGTTACGAATCGGGCGAGCTGTCCCGGACAAGAAAGGTGATTGCAGTAGCTGCGAGCCATCACCGCTTCGCCTGGATTCACCCGTTTCGCGACGGTAATGGCCGCGTAGCCCGATTGTTTTCGGATACGCTCATTCGCCAACTCCGGATTGACGGAGGGGGACTCTGGTCGCTTTCCCGTGGCCTCGCGATTCAAAGGAGTGAGTATTACGCGCTTTTGTCCAATGCGGATCAGGAGCGAAGTGCCCGTTCGGCCGACGATGGTCGTGGTCATTTGAGCGAACGCGCGCTTCGCGATTTCTGTGCATTCGTACTTCGTGTGATGCTGGATCAAATTGCGTTTATGGACCGCCTATTGGAGCTCAACTCATTGGCGGCACGTATTGAGCACTATACAAAAGTAGAGGCTGGGTTTGGACAGGAAGCCGATTGTGCATTTTTACTTCTTCGCGAGGCACTCTACCGAGGTGAATTTGCACGCGGAGAAGCGGGTCGAATCATCGGAGCGGCCGAACGCAAAGGGCGAATGGTACTCACGAAGGTCATAGAGGCGGGGCTCTTAAAATCTGATACGCCGAAGTCCAAAGTTCGGTTAGCGCTGCCAGCAAAAGCGCTGGCGACCTATTTTCCCCAGCTATTCCCTATCGACTCGTTCGGGAAAGGTTAAGTACGGGCCGAAAAACCGCCTGTTAACTGGAACCCACGCAACTGCTGCGATTGAAGTTAAAACGCGGCCAAACACAAAGGAGGCAGTAGCTTAACCGCGCCCACGCTCGCCGAGGTTCAGCGTTTTCCGGGAGTAATTGAGACTGCGCTCCATGTGCTCGAGTTGTTGAATTTTGAGCGCATCAATGTGGCGGGCGCGACCCTCGTCAGTGTCTTCGGTCAGATGCGGCTGCCCATAAGGCCGCCCCCGTTTTGCCAACGCAAGAAAGCGGGAAAAATCGCGCGAACGTCCACGCGGGAACCAGCGGGTCCAAAACTCATCCGTGTAAACCGGTAAAATCACCGGCGGGCGCGCCGTAATCGGCTTACAATAAATGTGCACGTTAGCTGGGATGATTTCGGCCGCGCGCGCCACGATCGCTTTGAAGTCGGGCGTGCCTTCACCTAACGGAACCCATTGCACGGCGACGCCGCCCTCCGTTTCGTAGACGACCGAATCGCGCAAGTGAAACGTCACCGCGTAAGGGCCGAGTTCCTCGAGGGTCGTCATCGGATCTTCGGCGACGAATACCGGATTTCCCGTATCCAGATAGGAGCCGACAAAATCTGGTCCCGCCGTCTCGATCAATTGCCTGGTTTCCCAAGCGAGGAGGTCTTTGTGATTTTCTAGGCCGATCTTTAGGCCGGCGTCCATCGCTTGGCTACGCACCTCGCGTAGAATTTTAATGGCCGTCTCGATGTGGCGCTCCACCGGACCGGGCGGAAAATGATAACGATCGGAAGCGAGCAATGTGCGCACGATGGGCGATCCCATAGCGGCGGCGCGCTCGATATTTTTGCGCAACGTCGCGACTGCCTGCGCGTACGCATCCGGTGTGCGCGGCAAGAGACCACCCCCGCCGGTCTCCAGGCGCAGGCCCAAATCTTTGGACCACGCGCGCACCTCGGACCAGTGCTTCGGATCCATCACGCCCTTATCGAGTGAGTCTTGGAGAAAAATCGCGTCGAGCTGGTGCCGGGTGACGTAGTCAAAAAGTTGGCGGTCGTTCCAGCGCTGGAAGCGGAGACAATACGTATTAAGACCGAGGCGCCAGGTGCGAGGGGCCGGTGAAGCTAAATCTCCTGCCATGAGCTGCGTGGCGGCACCGAGCGCCAAGCCAGTAAACTGTCGCCGCGTGAGCGTTCCAGCGGCAGCGTTCAAAGATTCATTCATGGGGACGAGGGCGCACGCATCACACGACGCGATCCGTCATCGCGCCACCGCTTTCGTAAGCGGCGAGGTTTTGTAAAAAATGCCGGACGATCGTCTCGTCCTGATCGTGGCGGCCGCCGGCAGTGTGCGGGGTGATGTAGCAATTGGGCGTAGTCCACAGCTCGTGCGCGGGCGGGAGCGGCTCGGGGTCCATGACGTCGAGATAAGCGGCCGAGATTTTTTTCGAGCGCAGGGCTTCGGCGAGCGCGGGTTGATCGACGGTGGTGCCGCGACCGACGTTGTAAAATTTAGCGGTAGGCCGGCAGCACGCGAGGCGGCGAGCATTCACGTAGCCGGCCGTGGCGGGATTGGCTGGGAGGATGTTGACGATGTGATCGACTAGGGGGAGCACGCGCGTGAGCTCGGTTTCGGGCACGATGCGCACGCCGGTCTCGCTGCGCGTCTGACGACGGAGCGCGTACAGGGTCATCCCAAACGGGGCGAGCAACTCCGTCAGACGACGACCGATCGCACCGTAACCGAGCATGAGTACACTCTGGCCGGTGAGGAGACGCGAATGGTAGCGACGTTCTTCATAGTGCCAGGACTGGTCCGTGAGTTGATCGCGGTGCGAGGGCAACAACTGACGTCCCAGCGAAAGCATCATGGCCAAGACATGTTGCGCGCAGGGATCGGCGAACACGGCTGAGGCGTTGGTGAACGCCGAGCCGCGCGTGCGAAACGTTTCCAAAAACTCCGGGGTATCGTAGCGCGTATAACCAGCGGTAGAAACTTCCACCCACTTGATGTTTGGATAACGCAGGCAATCGACTGGGTCGGGCTGACCAAACGCGATATCGGCCGAGGCGAGCGCAGGGTCGGTCTGACCGGCGACCAGTACCGAGGTACTGGCGGCGGCAGAAGTAACGAGCCGGTGGGCGCGCGTACCGTCATGCAGCAACTGGGTGACAGCGGGATCGAATTTGGTGTTGGTCCAGATCGTGAGAGCCATGGCGGGGGAATTAATAAAAAAGAGGAAGCGATGAGGCGGCGGTTATTCGTTTTCGGAAAATTCGCACAGCGTGTGGACGTTGAGGCCCGCAGCGCGGAGTTTGGCGGAGCCACCGAGCTCGGGCAGGTCAATGATGCCGGCGACGCCCACGACAACGCCACCGAGCCGGCGGAATAATTGCGTCGCGGCCAGTAACGTGCCGCCAGTGGCGATCAAATCGTCGAGGATAAGGATGCGGTCACCGGGTTTGCAGGCGTCGGCGTGGATCTCGACGGTCGCGGTACCATACTCGAGGGCGTAATCAGCAGAAATGGTTTTGTGGGGTAACTTACCCTTTTTGCGTACGAGTACGAAAGGCTTGTGCAATTGGTAAGCGAGTGCGCCGCCGACAATAAAGCCACGCGCGTCGACCGCTGCGATTAGGTCGATGCGCTGCTGCGTGCAATCCAGCGCAAAGGCCTCAACCATGACGCGAAACGCCTCGGGGTCGTGAAACAATGTGGTCACATCACGGAAATTA
>RGAX01000103.1 GCA_009919985.1 Opitutaceae bacterium | reverse complement strand
TTTGGTGGGATGCGTGGACGCAACTCCGTGCAGTTTTGCAAGGGCAGGCCTAAGCGTAGAGACAGAAGTCGGCGCTGTTTCGCGCAATCGATCGCCTGTTGACGGCACGCGTCAGCCTCGGGTTGCGACTGCGCGAAACAGCGCCGACTTCTGTCTCTACGCTTAGGCCTGCCCTTGCAAAACTGCACGGAGTTGCGTCCACGCATCCCACCAAATCCCGTCGCGGCCATTTTTCGTAAAACGATAGCCGAAGTGCTCGCCTAGCCGGACAAAAAAATCGGACATGGAACTACGGAACTCCGGTGTGAAATCCGGGTAGCCCGCCCACGCTTTTTCTATCGCGGCGTCCGCCTGTTCCAAGATCGAGGCGACCGCCTCACTCGCCGCGGCTATCTTCCACAACTGCGCGGGATTGGCCCGCGGCAGAGCCGCATTCCCCAGCCGGCTCCCGGTGTGTTTCGCCTGCTGGAGCAGAATGAACCAGAAGAGTCCCGAAGCCTCGTGACGGATCAAATCGAGCTCCGCCGGCTGCTCCACGGTAAGCCGGCGCACCTCGTCCAAGTGGGTTTGCACGAAAGTGTCGTTCATCGCGCAGTCCAATGCCCCGATGCCGTCCGTGAACGCAAATCCCGAGTGGGCGCACGCCGCCAATTCGCTCAACAGCATCGAGTGATTGTAGGCGCACAGGCTCGCGAGAGTGGAATCAATCGCGCGCTCTCCGGTTTCGGTCCGAAATGTCCCGTCGTCCTTGTCCTCCGCCCGCCGTTCATGGTCGAGACAATGGCCGAGTTCATGATAAAGCACATACAGGTTCCGTTGGTCTTCCTCCGGCCAGTCGTGATAGTTCTTCCCATGCGCCAACGGGCTTTTGAAGAAACCGTCCACGACCGAATATTGCAGCAGGATGGAATGCGTCATCCTTTTGTCGGCCGGCCGGTGCGTGAACATCTTGCCGGCCGCGACGAGACCGCGGCTGTTGGTGTAGCGTCGTGATTTGTCGAACCGGGCAACAATGTTGCCAAACGTATCGGGCGTCGCGACGACGACCTCTTCCACGCTTTCAAACGGCAGGCCCATTTCCTCCATGGCCCGCGCGGTCATGGCGAGAAGTCTCTGGCAGTCTTCTTCCGAAGAAGGAGCCGTTGCATTGAATTCCACTCGCATAGCCCGACGTATTGAGCGCGCTTCCGTGGGGTCAAGAAAAGGCGCGATAATTCCTGCGCCGGCATCAGCCCGATCAGCGCTCAATCCAACTGCTCGAACGACGCCGTTCCCTGCGCGCGGCGGGCTCCAAAGATTTGACCGGTGAATGGAATTGCGTGCGATTTTCTCGAATTTCGTGGCGCGAAAAAAGTGCTGACGCGAACCATGATCGAGATCGGTCAAATCGCTGAATTTTGTTTCCGCATAAATTACAGCAAGTTAGCTCAACCTTTGACCGGACCGTGATACGGTTCGCGTCAGATTCACACTGGCTGCCCGACATGGATTCGAACCATGACTAGGTGAGTCAAAGTCACCTGTGCTGCCATTACACCATCAGGCATCAGTAGAACGGAAAACGGTGCGCCGCCTCCGCCCTAGGTCAAGGGCGGAAACGGAGAGTTTCGTGAAAAAAATTAGCCCAACGCCGCCCGCAAGCGTGTCAGCTCGGCTTGTTTCGCTTTTTGATCGGCGAGTTGTTTACGCGCGCCCTCGAGCACCGCCGGCGGGGCCTTGCTCACAAACGCTTCGTTACTCAGACGGGCTTCAGTACCGGCAATGTGCTTGGCGATCGCATCGAGCTCCTTGGTGAGTCGCACTTTTTCGGCCTCGGGATCAACTGTGCTCGCAAGATCGAGATAAAGCGTGCCGAGCGTCGTTACGACGGCCGGTGCGCCTTCCACGATTTCCTGGCGCACGAACTCCGTCGCTCCCGCCATGCGCGTGAGTTTGCTTAGACTTGCGGCCAAAACAGTCCAAGCAGCGTCGTTCGTCTTCACCAAAAAACGCACGTCACGCCGGCTGGCGAGGTTGTGTTCGGCTTTGAGCGCGCGCGCTTGCGAGACAAACGCTTTCACGCTCTCGACCGTTGAGGCTTGGGCGAGATCAAGTCGCACGCCCACGGCTGCGAGGATGCGTGTGCACGTCGCTTCATCTTCGACGCGAGCGTCGCGCATGAGGAAAGTTCCCGCCGCTCCGTAACCGAGTAACGTCCACAGCTCTTCGGTGATAAACGGAATCACGGGGTGCAATAAAAGCAGCGTCTGTCGCAACACGAGATCCTGGAGCGCGAGGCAATTGGCTTTCGTGTCCGGGGACTGAAGTTTCGACTTGGACACTTCGACGTACCAATCACAGAAATCGTTCCAGAAAAACCCGTAAAGCGCTTGGACGGCGCCGCTGAATTCAAAGTGCGCGAAGCAACGATCCACTTCGCGGGTGGTGGAGAGCAAGCGCTCGAGGATGGCGTGATCGTCGGCGTCGAACTTCGCGCCATCGAGCCGCGCGGCGATGGCGGCGAGCGAGGAATTGTCGCTCATCTCGCCGCTCATCTGGCGGAAACGGGATGCGTTCCAAAGCTTGTTGCAGAAATTTTTTCCACCCTCGATACGGTCTTCTTGAAATCGGATGTCTTGGCCTTGTGGGGCGATGGAGATGATACCGAAACGCAGACCGTCGGCGCCGTAGCTGTTAATCAAATCGATCGGATCAGGCGAGTTGCCGAGCGACTTCGACATTTTACGACCCTGTTGGTCACGAATGATGCCCGTGAAATACACATCCTTAAACGGAATGCGTTTTTCCAGCGACTCACCTTCATGCGTGAACTCAAGGCCGGCCATAATCATGCGCGCGACCCAGAAGAAAATGATGTCGGGACCGGTCACGAGCGTGCTCGTCGGATAAAAATAATTATAGCCCGAGGCCTGCATTTTCTGCGCGTAGGGCCAACCCAATGTGGCAAAAGGCCAGAGCCAGGACGACGCCCAAGTATCGAGCACGTCTTCTTCTTGCACCCAATTCGCTGGGTCGGCGGGGCCGGTGAGCGAGATGTGAACTTTATTGCCGTCGCGGAGATCAGCCTCGGTGAGCGTCTCTTTATCGACACCTTTGCGGTACCAAACCGGAATGCGATGGCCCCACCAGAGCTGACGGCTGATGCACCAATCTTGGATATTTTCGAGCCAGTGGAGGTAAACTTTGCTCCAACGCTCAGGGTGAAACTTGATGTGGCCGTCGCGCACAGCGGTCTTGGCTTCCTCAATCCGCGGATAACGCAGCCACCATTGCCACGTGAGGCGCGGCTCGATCGGCACATCGGCGCGCTCGGAATAACCTACGTTGTTGGCGTAAGCTTCTTCGGCGACGAGGGCGCCGGATTCTTTTAAAAGCTCGGCTGCTTTCTTGCGGCCCGCGAAACGATCTAGGCCGGCGAGTTCGGGGCCTGCGAGGGCGTTGAGCGTGCCGTCGGCATTGAGCACGTCGATGATCTGAAGCTTGTGGCGGGTACCGACCTCGAAATCGACCTTGTCGTGGGCGGGCGTGATTTTGAGCGCGCCGCTGCCGAATTCTTTGTCCACGGCTACGTCAGCGATGATCGGAATCGCGGTGCGGTTGATCGGACGCCAGACCGTCTGGCCAACGAGCGCGGTGTAACGCGGATCTTCGGGGTGCACGGCGATGGCTACGTCGCCGGGGATTGTCTCGGGGCGCGTGGTTTTGACCTCGATGAATTGGCCGGGGGATTGCGTGAGCTCGTAGCGGACGCGGTAGATCGTGCCGTTAACTGGCTTCATGATCACTTCTTCGTCGGAGAGTGCGGTCTGCGAAGCCGGGCACCAGTTCACCATGCGTTTGCCGCGGTAGATGTTGCCGCGCTCGAAGAGTTTAACGAACACGCCCAAGACGGCCTGCGAATAATGCGGGTCCATGGTGAACTGCGTGCGATCCCAATCGCAGGAGGCGCCGAGCCGGCGCAGCTGTTCTAAGATGATACCACCCTTTTCTTCACGCCATTCCCAGACCTTCTCGACGAATTTCTCGCGTCCGAAATCGTGCCGCGTTTTCTTTTCTTTGCGGAGCTGGCGCTCGACGACGGTCTGCGTGGCGATGCCGGCGTGATCAGTGCCAGGGAGCCACATCGCGGATTTGCCCTCGAGACGCGCGCGTCGGATTAGAATGTCCTGAATGGTGTTGTTAAGTACGTGCCCCATAGTGAGCACGCCGGTGACATTGGGCGGCGGGATGGCGATGCTGTAGGCGGGTTGGCCGGGCACGACCTTGCCCGCGAAGCAGCCGGCCTGTTGCCAGGCGGCGTACCATTTCTGCTCAACATCGCGGGATTCGTAGCTCTTGGTGATCTCGGCCATAGTGGATTACGGGATTAAAACCGCTTAGAAGACCCCGCCAAGGGTTCGCCCGCAATGCCGTTTTTCGCGCTTTGCGCGCGACCGGTTTCAACTTCACTGTGTAGTTCGTCTATGTCTTTAAGCCTCTCCGCGTCCGCCCGTGAATTCCTCGCCTTTACCGGCGATGTGCCCGCGCCCGCGCGGCTGGCTGCCGCCAAGTCCTACCTCAAAGCCGAACAATCCGTATTGCTAGCCTCGCATCAAGCTGGCGGCACCGGCCTGGCCATCGTCCACGCCCGCTCGGCCTCGATCGATACGTTACTTGTGGCCCTCTTTGATTACGCGATTGCTTCCTTCACGCGCCAATACGGTCCGCCGCCCATGCCCGTTTCGCTCCTCGCCCTTGGCGGTTACGGCCGTGAGGAGCTCGCACCGTGGAGCGATATCGACGTGATGTTCCTCTTCCCGGCCAAAACGAAAGCCGCCCTCGCCCAACCCCTTCAAGAACACCTCACCCAGGAGATTTTGTACCTGTTATGGGACTGTGGCCTGAAAGTCGGACATTCCACACGCACGCTCGACGAAGTGTTTATCGAGGCGCGCAAAGACATCCAGACAAAGACCGCCATGCTCGAGGCGCGCCTCGTTGCCGGCTCCTCTGCGCTCGCTGAGACGTTCTCCCAGACCTACCGCAATTTTTACACAAGCGAAGACCCCAAGGCCTACATCGCCGCCCGCCTCGACGACCAAAACAGCCGCCGCGCCAAGTTTGCCGACACCGTTTTCAACCAAGAGCCCGACCTCAAAAACGGCGTCGGTGGTCTCCGCGATTACCAAAGCACTGTTTGGATGGCCCGCGTGAAACTCGGCATCGACACCCTCACTGATCTCGCCGCGCAAAACTATCTGAAGCCCGCCGATGTCGAGGCCGCGCAACGCGCGTACGAATTCATCCTGCGCGTGCGCAACGAGCTGCATTTTATTAGCCCGCGCCCGACCGACACCCTCAACCTCGACACCCAACCTCGCGTTGCCGAAAATCTCGGCTACACTGAAACTGACATGCTTCAGCGCGTGGAGCATTTCATGCAGGATTATTACCGCGCGGCGCAGACGATTTTTCGTATGTCGAAACTCGTCGAAAGCCGTCTGGCGCTTAGTATCGGCCGCGGCGCGAAGGGCACGGCCAGCTCCATTCGCGAATCATTACTCATCTCGCGTTTCACCCGCAGCAAACGCATTGATGGCTTCATTGTGCGCGGCCGCGAACTCGCCGCCGAATCCCCCGCGGTTTTTACGACCGATCCGGTCCGCCTAATTCGCGTTTTCCGCCACAGCCAGCAACTCGACTGCGCGATCGACCTGCACCTGCGCGAACTCATCCGCGAATCCTTGCCTTTGCTCACTGAGGAGGTCGCGGCCTCAGCGGACTCCACTGCCAGCTTTCGCGCGATCCTCTCCGAAGTCGGCGCGGTTTATCCGGCGTTGGCCCTCATGCATGAGTTGGGAGTGCTCGGTCGTTTCATTCCCGCCTTCGACGCACTCACTTGCCTCGTGCAGCATGAATATTACCACCGCTACACAGCCGATGTGCACACGCTCAACGCCATCCGCGAGCTCGATCGTATCTTTACCGCCGCCGAACCCATCACGCTCAAATATCGCGAGGTACTGCACGAGATCTCCGATTCAGCCCTACTCTATCTCACACTGCTACTTCATGATATCGGCAAAGCTGAGGGTATCCAGGGCCATGCCGAGAGCGGCGTGCGCATCGCCGAGCCGCTACTGAAACGTTTCGATGTTTCGCCCGAGGGCCGCGCCGTGGTCTCCTTTGTCATCCAAAATCATTTGGCGATGGCACGATTCTGGCAGAAGCGGGATGTCGATGATCCTAATACCGCCGCCGCCTTCGCCGATCTTGTGCTCGATCCCGAGCGCTTGCGGATGCTTTACGTCCACACTTTTTGCGACGCTCGCGGCACCACGGTTGATCTATGGAACAGTTACAAAGATACGCTCCACACCACGCTTTTTCGAGCCACCCTTGAACGCCTGAAACACGGCCCCACCCTTGCCGCCAGTTACGAAGCTAAAAAGCTCATGACCCAACAGGACCTCATCGCCCAACGCATCCCCGGCATCAGTGACGACGAAATTGCCGCGCACTTTAGCCTACTGCCCGACCGCTATTTCATCCACACCGAAGGCAGCGAAATCGCGCTCCACATCCAGATGGTGAACAAATTGTTCACCTCAATCGCCGCTGCCGATTCCGTCGGTACGCTCCGACCCGTAATCGAGTGGAAAGACGACCTCAACCGCTCCCTCACCGTCGTCAACGTTGTCACTTGGGATCGCGCCGGCCTCTTTTATAAACTCGCGGGGGCCTTGAGCGTCGCCGGTCTGAGCATCCTGGGGGCCAAGGTCATCTCCCGGACCGATCACATCGCCATCGACACCTTCTATGTAGTCGAACCCGGTCGCGGGGTTGTCCAAAGCGCCGCCGCGCAGGAAATCTTCGCCAAGACGATCGAGTCCGCCCTCGTCTCTAACAAAGACCTCTATCCCGACATCGTTGCCCAAGCTAAAAAAATCGCCGCGACCCGCTACCTCTCCACCACCAACGGCGAAGCGCTCCACAGCTCCTTTCCTCCCACTGTAGAGGTTTACCACGAACTTTCCATGGAGCGTACCATCGTGGAAATCCAAGCCCGCGATCAAATCGGCCTCCTTTATCGCCTCGCCAAGACCGTGTCAGACCACGGCTTCGATACCACCTTCGCGCGCATCGGCACCGAGCGTGGCGTCGCCATCGATACGTTTTATATCGAAAGCGGCGACCATGCAGCTGTCGAAAATCCGGAACGCCTGCACGCCCTCCGGGACGCGCTCGCCGAAGTCATCGCCGCGCCCGCTCCGGCGACCGTCGCTGGCAAATAAACAGCCCGCTCGGCCTCGGCGGCTTGCCGGTTAAAACTTTTTCCGGTCCCACTGACTCCGACTCGCGCGGTAAGCACAGAATTTCTGGCCTTCCGCCCTGATTCCCCAATGTTCGAGCGCGTGGAATCCGCCTCCGCCCTTTCCCTCGCCGATCAAGCCACGCTCGGTCGCATCGCCTCGCTCGGTTTCCAGAGCGAGGAACCCGCATTTGTCCTACCGCGCATCCTCGGTGAACTTCTCACCCGCTTCAAAGGCTCCGCCGGCTCCATCTCACTGCTCAACCCCGACCACGGCCGCCTCGAAATCGAAACCCAAATCGGACTTCCCGCCGATTACCGCGAAGTCGTACTCCGGCTCGGCCAAGGCATCACCGGCTGGGTCGCCTTCCATTCCCGCGCGCAACTCGTTCCCGACGTCTCCCGTGACGCCCGCTACGTCCGCGTCCGCTCGAGCACCGCCTGTGAAATCGCCGCGCCGATGGAGGATAACGGCCAAGTCATCGGCGTGATCTGTCTCGATCACGACTCCATTGGCCATTTTACGACCGGCGACCTCGCTTTGCTCGTGCGCTTCACCGCTGAAGCCACCGCGGTCCTCCAACGCCTCTGGCAACTACGCCACCTTAAAGCCAAGGCCCGCCAGCTCGAGACCCTCATCACCACCGGCCAATCCCTCGTCGCCAAACTCGAGCCCCAAGAACTCTTCGACTCACTCACCCGCGACGCTCGCCAAGTCCTCTCGGCTCGAGCCTGCGCGCTCTACCTCCACGACGCCGAGACCGCCACGCTAAGCTTCGCGGCCCTGACCACCAGTGCCGCCGTTACCGCCCCACCCGCTGGCGCGCTTCCGCTTGATTCTTGTGCCTTCGCCGCCGCCGTCCACACCCGCCGCGCGATCACCTTCACCAACATCCAGACGCCCGATTTTCGCGATCTCAACGACCTGCCCCTTGACCCCGCGCTCGTTTCTGCCCTCGCCACGCCACTTAGTTACGAAGGCGAAGTTCTCGGCGTACTCGCCGTCTTCACCGATCGCGTCCACCGTTTTGATAACGACGAGAAACGCCTCCTCGCCGCCCTCGCCTCGCTCGGCGCCGTCGCCCTGCAAAATTCCCGACTCTACACCCGCGTTTTTCAGAGCGAAGATTCCCTCCGCAAAAACGAACGCCTCACGACCCTCGGTCTCCTCGCCGCCGAGATCGCGCACGAAATCCGCAACCCCCTCACGGTCCTCAAACTTCTCCACGGCGGCCTCGGGGTCGATTTCAAGCCCGACGATCCGCGCCAGACCGACATGCGCGTCATCGGTGAAAAGCTAGACCAACTTGAGGGCATCGTCACGCGCGTGCTTAATTTTGCCAAAGCCCCCACGAGCCTCCACACACGTTGCTCGCTGGGAGAAATCATCGAGGACACGCTCGTCCTGCTTCGCCTTAAACTTGCGCAGAGTAAAATCGCTTTCCGTTTTGATCCGCCCGCGCGCCCAGTCGTCGTCGAAGGCCATCACGGTCAATTACAACAAGTCCTCCTTAACCTCATCATCAACGCCATGCAGGCCATGCCTGACGGCGGTACGATCAACGTCACACTCGGGGTCGCCCTCCGCGATTCCGGCGCCGTCGCCCAACTCGATCTTGCCGACACCGGCACCGGTATTCCCGAAAACATCCGCGAGCGCATTTTCGACTCCTTTCTCTCGGGCCGCCCCGGAGGCACCGGCCTCGGACTGGCCATCGCTAAACGCGTTCTCATTTCCCACCACGGCGATCTCATTCTTGTGGCGAGCAGCCCCGAAGGCACCACGATGCGCCTTACCTTGCCCCTCGCGTAATCAGCACCTGCTCATATTTCCTATGGGTCTTTCCTAGCTGAGCAGAGCAAAATCTGTTTAAGTCTATGAAGGGCAATGAAAAATAAGTATCAATTCAAGTCACGCATTTCCGAGAGGTTATT
>RGAX01000102.1 GCA_009919985.1 Opitutaceae bacterium | reverse complement strand
ACGCGCGGCTCAACGCCGTCGGCGATCTCCACAATCCCAAGGGCCGCCTCCAAGAACTCGTGCAACCCGTCCACGGTAACCACGCCGTGCGCTACGAAGTGCTTCGCACCGAAGGCGGCGATCACGAGCGGCGCTATTTCGTCGAGGTCTATTTACGTGACCAAGCCCTCGGCCAGGGTGACGGTAGCTCCAAGAAAATCGCCGAGGAAGCTGCTGCTCGTGTCGCGCTCGCCGCGCTGGGCGGTAAACTCCCCGTCTAAATCACCGTTGGGGAAAACCCTCGGCTAATTTGCGCTTAGTGGTTTTCTCGCTTCTCACTTTTCGTCCATGTCGGAACCTTCCTCCACGCGCCACAAGCTCACCGGTATTTGCCCGGTTGCTCGCGGCGCCGTGCTCGCAGCGCTCGTCCGCGCGCATCCGGCCACCGTCTGGCTAGTAATCGCCGATGAACTAAAAATTGCCGAACAACTCGCCGAGGACGTAGCCTTTTTCAACGCCGCCGCGCCCAAAGCCGGCGCGCTCCAAGTCCTGATTTTCCCCGAGTCACAGCCCGACAGCCGCGATATGCGTGAAGCCTTCGCCGCCTCGAGCGACCGCCTCACCGTTTTATCCAAACTCCGTGCGCTACGTACGCCCTCGGGCGCCGCCCTCGCCTCACTCCAAGCCGGACTCATCGTCGTCTCTACGCCGGCCGCGCTGCTCCAACCGGTGCCAGCGCTCGAGGCGTTCGCCGCGCGCGAACTCACCCTAGTGCGGGGCGAGGCACTTTCGTTTACCGGCTTACTTGAGCAACTTCGCTCACTCGATTATGACTCTGAAGCCGTCTGCGAAGCGCCCGGCCACTACGCCATCCGCGGCGGCATCATCGACGTTTATCCCGTCACCGCCACTCAACCGTATCGGCTCGATTTTTTTGGCGACGAGTTGGAAGAAATACGCGCCTTCGATCCGGTCACGCAGCGCTCGGGCGAAAAAATCGATCGAATCACGCTCTCGGCTTCCCCTCGCATTAAGCTCGATCCTGCGAAAACCGGACTCGCCGACTACCTCCCCCCTTCCTCGCACCTCGCGTTGATTGAGCCAACTGCGCTTGAAGGCTCGTTCAGCGGTTTTGCGCGTGAGGGCTTCGATGGCTTCACGCCGCTCGCCGCGCGGTGTGCTTTGCACTTTGGCTTGAGCGACCTCGACGAAGCCACCTCGTTGCTCCCGGACACCGCCGCTGAACTCACTTGGGACACCGAGAGCCTTTCTCACCATCGCTCTTATCCTGACGATTCGCTCGTGGCCCAGGAGCGCCTTCAAGTCGAAGCCGAGGCTCGCACGCGTTTTCTTCACCAAGTCGCTAAATGGAAAAAAGAGGGTTACGCCCTCGCCATCGTCGCCTCCAAAGAAGGCGAAGAACAACGCATCCGCGAAATCCTCGAGGACGATTCTTCGCTTAAAAAACTCAAACCGCTTTTTCTACGCGGCGGCCTCAACGAAGGCTTCCGTCTTACGCATCACTCGCCGCTCGCCTCCTCACCACTCGCCCCCGAAGCCCGCGGGCTGGTCGTCGTCACTGAGACCGAGATTTTCGGCCGGCAACGCGCCCGACGCGCCTCAGGCCCCACCCGCGCCACGGCTCAACGCGCGCAGATCGACCAACTCCTCGATTTCTCTGAACTCGTCGAAGGCGATTTCGTCGTCCACCTCCAACACGGCATCGCCCTTTACCGCGGTCTTTCCAAACTCGATACAGCCCAAGGCGTGCGCGAGGTCATAACGCTGGAATTTGACGACCACGTCACCTTGCACGTGCCCTTACAGGAGTCGCACCTTATCAGCCGCTACGTAGGACTAAGCAAAACCAAACCTCAGCTCGGACGCATCGGCTCCGGCCGCTGGGAAAAAGCCCGCCAAGCTGCCGAGCGCGCTACGATTGATTTGGCCGCCGAATTGCTCCGCATCCACGCCGAGCGCGAAGCCCAACCCGGTTTCGCCTGCCCACCGGACACCACGTGGCAAAAAGAATTTGAAGGCTCCTTCCCTTACACGGAAACCCGGGATCAACTCCGCGCCATCACCGAAACCAAGGCCGACATGGAGCGCACCCGCCCAATGGATCGACTGATCTGCGGCGATGTCGGTTTCGGCAAGACCGAGGTAGCGATCCGTGCGGCCTTCAAAGCTGTCCAAGGCGGCCGCCAAGTCGCATTGCTCGTGCCGACGACTGTACTCGCGCAACAACACCTCAACACGTTCCGCGAGCGCATGGCCGGTTATCCCATCGCCGTCGAAATGGTCAGCCGTTTCCGCACCAAGGCGGAGCAAAAAAAAATCCTCGAAGCCGCCGCAGTCGGCCAAGTGGACATCTTAATCGGGACACACCGCCTGTTGCAGGCCGACGTAAAATTTCGCGAACTCGGCCTCGTTGTCATCGACGAGGAGCAACGCTTCGGGGTGAAGCACAAGGAAGCCTTCAAGCGCATGCGCGCCACCGTGGATGTACTTTCAATGAGCGCCACTCCGATCCCTCGCACGCTCTACATGGCACTCACCGGCGCGCGCGACCTCAGCGTCATTGAAACCGCGCCGACCAACCGCCACCCCATCCAGACGATCGTTAAAACCTACGACGAACAACTCGTCGTCGATGCGATCCGCCACGAAATTCGCCGTGGGGGCCAAGTGTTCTATCTGCATAATCGCATCATGACGATCGAGCTCGTCGCCGCGCGTCTGCGCCAGCTCATGCCCGATCTCACCATCGGCGTCGGTCACGGCCAGATGGACCCCGCCGACCTTGAGCATATCATGACCGATTTTGTGGCGATGAAGTACCACGTACTGATTTGCACCACGATCATCGAGAGCGGCCTCGATATCCCTAACTGCAACACCATCATCATCGAAGGCGCGGATCGTTTCGGGTTGTCGCAACTTTACCAACTCCGCGGCCGCGTCGGGCGTTTTAAACACCAAGCCTACGCATACCTGCTGCTGCATCGTCACACCAAGCTCCTCGACATCGCCCGCCAGCGCCTCACCGCGATGCGCCAGCACAACCAGCTCGGCGCGGGGTTCCGCATCGCCATGCGCGACCTCGAACTTCGCGGCGCGGGCAACCTCCTTGGCTCCGAACAAAGTGGCCACATTGTCGGCGTCGGCTTTGAACTTTACTGCCAATTGCTCCGCCAATCCGTAGCTCGCTTGAAAGGCGAGAAAACCGCCGCCGCGATCCGCGCCAGCGTGAAGCTCGATTTCGTCTTCGTCGGCGAAGGCACCCCGCGCGAAGCCAACGGCCGCGGCCGCCATGGCGACAGCTATACGGCGATCCGCGATGCCGAAGATGCCGCCAACGAAGGCCCGGGGGTCGCGCGGATTCAGGCGCGGATTCCCTCTCCCTATGTGAGCGAGACGCGTCTGCGCATCGATTTTTACCGCCGGCTAGCGCTCGCCGATACGTTGCCCGCCCTAAAACAGATCGAATCGGACCTGCGAGATCGGTTCGGCAAATTCAGCGAAGAAGTTCGTGCCTTGCTCTTAGTCACAGAGATCCGCATCCGCGCGGAACAAAAAGGCATCCTCTCCGTCGAAACCGAAGCCAACCGCTTAAAGTGTCAGCGCCACAGCGGTCAGCGTGATGATTGGGTGATGCACGGCACCCGGTTTCCACGGTTGACCGCGCCGCAGCCGCTTCTACGTTTAAAAGAAGTCATTACATTTTTGAACAACCTGCCGACCCCATGACGCATCGTCGTAGTCTCACAATTTTAGGTTTTCTCTGCGCCAGCGCCCTCACGGCCTTGGCTCAGAATGATGGGTTGAACATGCGCTTTGCCAACGGCATCGCCGCCATCGCCGAAGAGAAAGTCATCACCGTCGATGACATCCGCCGCGAAATCTCCCCGCTCATCCCGCAAATCCAGCGCGACGCCCGCAACGAGAAGGAATTCAACGAGAAGATCGAATCGCTTCAAGACAGCGTCATTCAAGACCTCATCGACAAGGTCCTCATCATTAAAGAATTTCGGAAAGAAAAAGACGGCAAAGAAGCCCGCAATATTCCCGCCAGCTACGTAGACAATCGCATCGCAGACATCCTCAGCGAGCAATTCGACAGCGACCGCTCCAAGTTCCTCGCCTACCTTCGCGCCAAAGGCACCACGCTGCGCGAGTACCGCAAGGAAGTCGAAGAAGACATCATCTTCCACTACATGCAGCAGCAGCAGCGGAAATCCCAGAGCGTCGTCAGTCCTGTACGTATCGAGGCGTTTTACCGCGAAAACAAAGATCGTTTTTACCAAGAAGACGGCGTTCACCTCCGCCTCATCCAACTCTCCCGCGCCGACAACGCCACCGACGCCGAACTCAAGGCCAAGGCCGATGAGATCATCGCCAAATTTAAGGGCGGCGCCAAATTCGAAGACCTCGCCAAAGAATACAGCCAAGACTCCCGCCGCGCCAAAGGTGGCGATTGGGGCTGGGTTAAACGCTCTGACTTGAAGGATGATTTCAAAAACCCCCTCTTTGTCTTGAAACCCGGCGAAGTCACCGCCCCGCTCATGCTCTCTGAGGGTTGCTTCATCCTCTTCTCCGAAGAGCGCAAATACGCCGGCAACCAAGCTATCGACGAAGTGCGCGACCAGATTGAGCGCATGCTCGTCACCCAGATGGCGCAGAGCAGCCAAGAACGTTGGCTGGAGCGTCTCCGTCGCAATGGCTACGTGAAGCACTACTAAACGTAGTCTAGAGCCCCTCTTGTTAAAAAACCGCCTATATCTGGGCGGTTTTTTTGTGCCTTAATTTCGCTAAGCCAGCAGAGCCCTTAGCCCCCTCAACCACAAAAGGCAGTCATCAAACTTAAGTTATCCGGGCCAGACTGAGCGCTGATCCTACGGGGAAAGGATTTTACAGCTTCGCCCAAGGAGGGCTTTCTGATCACTACTGCTCGCAAAACCCCACCCTAATTTCTGTGCGAAAAAATCTCCCCTACGCAGTCGCATCGCTTTGCCTCGGTCTATTCGTAGCGCCGATCACATTCGCTGCGACCGCTACCAAACCACTGAACATTTTGGTCCTCTACGCCGACGATTGGCGCCACGACACGCTCGGCGCAGCCGGCCACCCTGTGGTTAAAACACCCAACCTCGACCAACTCGCGGCCGAGGGAGTGCGCTTCACGCACAATTGCGTCACCACCTCGATCTGCGGAGTGAGCCGAGCGTCGTTGTTCACTGGCCAATGGATGTCACGCCACGGCAACCCCGCCTTCAACCTTTTCACCACCCCTTGGGCCGAAACTTACCCCGGCCTGCTTCGCGACCACGGTTACTTCGTCGGCCACATCGGCAAATGGCACAACGGCAAATTTCCGCAGGAGAAATTCGATTTTGGGCGCTCGTACCAAACCACACATTGGCAGAAACAACCCGACGGCTCGCTGATTCACGTCACCCAAAAAAACGAAAACGACGCCCTGGAATTTCTGCGCAGCCGACCAAAATCCGCTCCAATACCTGCCGCAACCCGGCAGCATGGAGCTCTACAAAGACACGTTCATTCCCGTACCGCCGACCGCAACCGACGCGTTTTTCAAACGCCTACCGCCCTTCATCGCCAACGAAGAAAACGAAGGTCGCCGCCGCTGGCATTGGCGCTTCGACACGCCGGAAAAATATCAGGCGATGATGAAAAATTATTACCGCCTCGCCACCGAGGTCGACACCACCTGCGGCCGCGTGCTCGCCGAACTCCGCCGCCAAGGCGCACTAGAAAACACGCTCGTCATATTCACTGGCGACAACGGCTACTTCCACGCCGAGCACGGACTCGCCGACAAATGGTACCCTTACGAAGAAAGTATCCGCACCCCGCTCATCGTGCGTGACCCGCGTTTGCCCGCCGCACGTCGCGGCCGCACCGATGATGCGTTCACGCTCAACGTCGATCTCGCGCCCACGTTCCTGGCTGCAGCGGGCGTCGCGGCTCCGCCCCGCATGCAAGGACGAGACATCGCACCGCTTTACCTCGCCACCCAAACACCGGCTTGGCGCACAGAATTTTTCTACGAACACGCCACCATTAATAACATTAAGTTTATCCCTTCCTCGCAGGCCCTGGTACGCAAAGACGCTAAATATCTCTTCTGGCCCGATTTCAATTTCGAGGAGCTCTTTGACCTGAAAACCGATCCCGCCGAGACGAACAACCTCGCGACCGATCCCGCCTATGCCGCTACCCTCTTAGATATGCGGCAACGTTTCGCCGCACTAAAAACCGCGGCACGTTAAAGCTAAAACAACAGACCTAGGAGTAATCGAAACAGGGGCCGTTTGGCTCTAGAGGCCTCGGACCGCATGTTGTGCGGCCCGATCGAAACCCCCAGCGGGGGTGAAAGTGGTGGTAGGATCTGGATTCGAACCAGAGAAGGCGTAAGCCAGGAGATTTACAGTCTCCCCTCGTTGGCCACTTGAGTATCCTACCATTTAGGGAAGGCGCACGCTCTCGGCTCATCCCACGGAGTTCAAGATATTTTTCAGACCTTTTCTTGCGGCCCTCGGGTCTCGCCGTGAAATTACCTCAACAGTTGATTAACTTTAACAGATCTTAACTACGATGAATTGGCTCACTTGGTCGCTTTTATCCGCGTTTTTCGCCGGCCTGACCGCCGTGCTGGCCAAGGTCGGGGTCAAACACGTCGACTCCCATCTCGCCACCGCCGTACGCACCGGGGTCGTGCTCATATTCGCTTGGGCCGTAGCGTTAGCCACCCAGCCCGCCAGCGCCGTCTTCGGCCTCTCGCGCAAAACCTGGCTTTTCCTTATCCTCTCCGGTCTCGCGACGGGGTGTTCTTGGTTGTGCTACTTTCGCGCGCTCCAACTCGGCGAGGTCGGTAAAGTCGCTCCTATCGACAAACTCAGCGTCGTCTTCGTACTCGTTCTCGCAGCGGTCTTTCTTGGGGAATCGTTAACTTGGAAAATCGCCCTCGGCGGCAGCTTAATCACCGCGGGCGCGATCCTGCTGGCATGGCGCTGAATTTTCAGGGCTTAAGCACTCCCGCTTGACCCGTATTTCCATGGTGCCTGCGCCGTTGACAGCGCACGGGGCGGACGTTTTCAGTCTTAGCTTCTGCGCTCGTCGCAAACCCTCTGTTTTTCTCAACCGCATAACCCATCCACATGGCCGCTAAATCCAAAGCAAAGAAGTCCGCTCCCGCGAAGAAATCCGCCTCCAAGAAGGCGCCTAAATACGTCTACACGTGGGGCGCAGCCAAAGCCGACGGTAATGGCACGATGAAAGCCCTCCTCGGTGGCAAGGGCGCCAACCTCGCCGAGATGACCCGCATCGGCTTGCCCGTGCCCCCCGGCTTCACGATCACGACCGAAGTCTGCACCTATTACTACGCCAATAAGCGCACCTACCCCGTGACCCTCCAATCCGAGATGGAAGCCGGCGTGCGTAACATGGAGAAGATCATGGGCACCACCTTCGGCGCCAAGACCGGCATGCCCCTCCTGCTGGCCGTGCGCTCCGGCGCTCGCGATTCCATGCCCGGCATGATGGACACCATCCTTAACCTCGGTCTCAACGACGAGACCGTGCTCGCCCTCGAGAAGGCCACCGGCAACTCCCGTTTTGCCTACGATTGCTACCGCCGCTTCATCCAGATGTATGGCGACGTCGTCATGGGCGTGCAGAAACGCGAAGGCGAAGACCACGATCCGTTCGAGCACACCATCCACTCTTATAAACACGAAGTTTACCACGGCGACATCGAGGACTCCAAACTCACCGCCGCCGACCACAACTCCGTGGCGCCGCGGGCGCCGTCTTCGGCTCTTGGATGAATGACCGCGCGTGCGTCTACCGCCGCAAATACAACATTCCCACCGAATGGGGCACCGCCGTTAACGTTCAAGCCATGGTCTTCGGTAACACCGGCGAAACCTCCGGCTCCGGCGTGGCGTTCACCCGCAACCCGGCCAATGGCACTAACGAATTCTACGGCGAATTCCTCGTCAACGCCCAGGGCGAAGACGTAGTCGCCGGCGTCCGCACCCCCGAGCCCGTGATCAAGCTCAAGGACGTCATGCCCAAGAGCTACGCTGAACTCCTCAAAGTCCGCGCCACCCTCGAAAAACACTTTAAAGACGTCCAAGACATCGAGTTCACCGTCCAAGAAGGCAAGTTGTTCATGCTGCAGACCCGCAACGGCAAACGCACCGCCGCCGCCGGTCTGAAGTTCGCCGCCGACATGGTCCGCGAAAAACTCATCGACTGGGAAACCGCGGTCCTGCGCAACCCCGCCGATCAGCTCGAGCAACTCCTCGCCCCGATCTTCGATCTGGCCGAAGTTAAGAAAGCCAAAGTCATCGCCACCGGCCTTCCCGCCGGCCCCGGCGCTGCCACTGGCAAGATCTACTTCAATGCCGACCGCTCCGTGCAGGCCGCCGATAAGGGCGAGAAAGTTCTCCTCGTCCGCGTCGAGACCTCCCCGGAAGATCTCCGCGGTATGATCGCCGCCGAAGGCATCCTCACCGCTCGCGGTGGTGTGTCCTCCCACGCTGCGCTCGTCGCCCGCCAAATGGGCAAAGTCTGCGTCTGTGGCGCTGCCGGCGTCACGATCGACTACGATGCGAAGACCGCCACCATCGACGGCCACACGTTTAAGGAAGGCGACTTCCTCTCGATCGACGGCACCTCCGGCCTCGTTTACGCCGGCCAGATCAAGACCGCTCCTTCGGAAATCATTTCCGGCCTGCTCAGCGACGACAAAGAAGCTCAGAAGACCGAGAAATATAAGAACTACGTGCAGCTCATGAAATGGTGTGCCCAGTCCACCAAGATGAGCGTCCGCACCAACGCCGACACGCCGAAACAGGCCGCTGAAGCCATGGCGTTCGGCGCCGTCGGCATCGGCCTAGTCCGCACCGAGCACATGTTCTTCGAAGGCGACCGCATCGACGCCATGCGCGAGATGATCCTTGCCGACAATCTCAAGGATCGCGAAGCCGCCCTGGCCAAGCTTCTGCCCTACCAACGCGACGACTTCTACGGCATCTTCAAAGCCCTCAAAGGCTATCCTGCGACCGTTCGCTTCCTCGATCCCCCACTCCACGAGTTCCTCCCTAACTCCAAGGAACAGCAGATGGATCTCGCCCGTAAGCTCAGCATCCCAGTCGAGAAGATCATGCACCGCGTGCACGAGCTGCACGAGTTCAACCCCATGCTCGGTTTCCGCGGTTGCCGCCTCGGCATCAAGTTCCCCGAGATCACCCGCATGCAGGCCCGCGCTGTCCTCGAGGCCGCCGCCGATGCGACCAAGGC